>JAQUUV010000201.1 GCA_028693695.1 Syntrophomonas sp. | reverse complement strand
GTGGGCAGTTCTTATACATGGGTAATTTATGCATTAGAGTCCAGGTGGGGCGAGTTATTATACCTTGATAATTAGTTAATTCAAGCAGCTTATCCCGTTCTGAAGAATATTCTTCATTCAGAAGCAGCACATTAAGCCAGTAATTGCTGTGGGCATAACTTGCTTCTTTAAATATTTTTACACCTTCAACTGCAACAAATGCCTCCTGATATCTGGCAGCCAGGGTTCTCTTTTTCTTAAGGAACTCTGGCAACTGCTCAAGCTGTGCACAGCCCAGGGCAGCATTAATATTAGGCATTCGGTAGTTGTAACCTACCATGTCATGGTTGAATGACCATTGGTGGGGTGATTTGGCCTGAGTAGTCAGATGTTTGGCCAAATTGGCTAAGGTTTTATCATTGGTCAGTATGGCACCGCCGCCACCGGTAGTAATTGTCTTATTTCCGTTGAAACTTAAGATGGCTGCTCGTCCCCAGTTTCCCATATGCTGACCCTTATATTGCGAACCTATAGACTCGGCCCCATCTTCGATAAGTTCCAATCTATATTTCCGGCAAATTTCTACCAGGGGATCCATATCCACGGGATGACCGAAGGTATGCATAGGCACTACTGCCTTTATTCTCCTGCCAGTTTTTTTGTTAAAACATCCTTCAATTTGCAATTCACCTATTTCATCCAGATAGTCAGCCAACTTATAAGGATCTAGCCCCAGGGTTTGTTCCTCGCTGTCAACTAGATGAGGAAAAGCTCCACAATAACTAACGGCATTGGCCGTCGCTATAAAAGTCAATGCCGGAATCAAAACTTCATCCCCTGGTGATACTCCTGCGATTTGCAGACAGATATGCAGCGCCGCTGTACCATTTACAACTGCCACAGCATATTTCACCCCGGTATAATCTACCAATTGTTGCTCAAAACGTTCTACATATTGTCCTACCGAAGATACCCAGCCGGTATCCAGACATTCCTTTACATAAGTCCATTCATTGCCATTAAATAGTGGTTCATGCAGGGCGATAAATTCTCGATCCTTGGGCAAGACCTGTTGCAAGGTTTGAATAATTGTATCTATACTAAAAACTCTTTTCATAGGTTATAAATACCAGACCGGTATTTCTTTAAATTCTCCCTATCACTAAACCAGGCAATAGTGTCGGTTAATCCTCGTTTCAAACCCTCATGCCCAGCATATTGTGGTTCCCAACCAGTAAGTTTTTTAGCCTTAGTATTATCTGCCCATAATCGTTCAACTTCACTCTTCTCCGGGCGCAGGCGCTCCTGCTCGGTCTGAATTTCTACTTTCACCTGCATTATTTCTGCAATGAGTTCAACCAGTCCCCCAATAGATATTTCATAATTGCTGCCTATATTAATTACTTCCCCTACAGCAATATCTGTTTTTGCTACAGCTATAAATCCTCCGACGGTATCTTTCATATAATTAAAATCCCGAGTAGGATGAACAGCGCCCAGTTTTATAACGCGTTGCCCACTGGCAATCTGAGTTATTACAGTAGGAATAACGGCCCGGGCTGATTGACGCGGGCCATAGGTGTTGAAGGGCCGAATGATGGCAACTGGAGTACCAAAAGATTTATAAAAGGCCAGGGCCATCTGGTCAGATGCAATCTTGGTGGCTGAATAGGGGGACTGTCCCTGTAAAGGGTGATCTTCATCTATAGGAACATATCTGGCAGTACCATAAACCTCACTGGTGGAGGTGCAAACTACTTTTTCCGTATCGAGCTCTCGAGCCGCCTGAAGGATATTCAAGGTTCCTTTTATATTAGTATCAACGTAAGTATCCGGAGAGTGATAGGAGTAAGGAATTGCCACTAAGGCGGCCAGGTGCATTACCACATCACAGCCCTGCATGGCCTCCTTAACTCCATGAGGATCTCGAATATCTCCTGCAAAAACCTCCAGATTATCTTGAATGTCCTGAGGAGCTTGATCTAGCCACCCCCAGGAATTAAATGAATTATATAGAACAAAGGCACGTACATCATGTCCTGTTCTTACTAATTCTTCGGTTAAATGTGAGCCAATAAAACCATCTGCACCCGTGATAAGAATTTTTTTATTTTTCAAATTCACTGCTCTACCCCCAGAACCATTAGTTTAAATCTATTTACTTCAAAATATATTCATAATGAATACCTACTATCACCAAAGTGAGCTTATACGAATATATTATAAAAGCAACTGGAATATAGACAAAACTGGCTCAAGGTTATAAATCATTTAGATACGGCGATGACACACTAATTAACCGATGAGCTTTGAAACGGGGGAAAAGTATGGATTCAATGTGTTGTGAATTTGAAAACAACCAGGTGTTCAATCATATGTTTGCATTTGCCGATAAAACCGGAGCATTTCCAGCTGGATGGCAGAAATACCGAGGACGTACCACGGCCGATTTTTGCTGGGAAATGGATGATAAAAAAAATTTATGTGTAAAGATAAAGAATCCAGTATCTAGGCTCCCAGCAAGCATATGCCAAGAACGTCCATACAAAATGCCTGTTTATGAAAAACAGGTGTGGGAAGTTGGAGCTGCAATAAAGGTAGATTATGTAATGTCGGCAACAATTAAAGTCCACTTTTTATCCCAATATTCTTCCCGGGTATTATATACCAGTCTGGATTTTATGCTTGAACCAGAACGGGATTTTTATTGTGGAGTAGTAACTGTGCCAACCGGGGTAGATTATGCATTGATAGAAATAGGCACCTCCGAAGCTGGAACGCTTAGTATTATCGATACGTTTTTCACGCGGGTTTTTCCGGTGGAAAAATACGCTATGGACGCCCGGGGCAGGTTGAATATTAATAATGTTGAATCAGTAACTCGAATACTTGAACCAGTAGATGTTAATGGAACTTTTGAGTTAGTTAGACCAACCCGTGATTTTTCCGAAGACGTTATAGCAGATACCACTGAGAGGTCTTCGACTATGCAGGATGTTTTTCATTTAGATACCTATTCGTTTTGTGTTATAAACCAGGGGGCTGTTGATGCTGTGGTGAAAATCCAATTGAGTCCTAATGGAATCAACTGGTTGGAAGACCAAATTGATGACGATCAAATCGAGGCAGGACAAATGAAAATACTGGTTTATAATCGTTTTGCCAGATATGTTCGACTGAGATACCGGACCAATAGTGGCACCAGCATTCTCTCTATATATTTACAGGGCCAAGGGTAGGAACTCCTGCCCGTTGGGATTTTTCACAGGAAAATGGGTAACCAATTTCGTTTTGTTATCATAGTGTAAACAAAAGCGTTAAACATTTTCTTAACCGAAGGGGTATTTAATAGCATGATTACGGTTTTAGTTACTGGTGGAGCTGGGTTTATTGCTTCTCATATCATTGATAAGTTAATTGCCCAGGGATATAGAGTAGCATGTATTGACAACTTGTCATCAGGGCGGATTGAAAATATTAATAGCCAGGCAGTCTTCTATAATATTGATATTTCTGATACAGCAATAGGTCAGATTTTTAAGAACGAAAAACCGAAGATAGTAATACATCATGCAGCGCAGGTTGATGTACAAATATCTCTGGCTAAGCCGTTAAATGATGCAAATACCAATATTATTGGTTCTCTTAATGTGTTTGAAAATTGCGTAAGACACGGTGTAAAGAAAGTCACTTATGCCTCCTCAGCGGCAGTTTATGGTGAACCAAAATATTTAGGAATCGACGAAAACCACCCTGTTGATCCGCAATCCTGCTATGGTTTGTCAAAATATACGCCGGAATATTATCTAAAGATATTTTCTGCATTACACAAATTGAAATATACAGTATTAAGATATGCCAACGTTTATGGTCCACGGCAGGGCGAAAAAGGAGAAGGAGGTGTTGTTTCCAAATTTTTCTTAGATATGTTAAAAGGAAAATCTCCTGTTATCTATGGCGATGGCAATCAGACCAGAGATTTTATCTATGTTACGGATGTAGTTAATGCTAATCTGAATGCCATCAACCGAGCGGACGGAGAAATTCTGAACATTAGCACCAACCAAGGAATTTCCATAAATGAACTCTACTTAATGATGTCCAAAATGCTAGATCTTAGTGTTAAGCCGCTTTTCGGGAAACAAAGAGAAGGAGATATCCTAAACA
>JAQUUV010000200.1 GCA_028693695.1 Syntrophomonas sp. | reverse complement strand
CTACATTCGCTATTTTAAAAGCGGCACTTATTTGGAAGGTGCCGCTTTTTTGATATTTTGCAATTGTTTATTTAAGAATTAAAGATAAGAGTTCGGCGCGGGTTTGGGGTCGGGTCTCAAATATGCCTCTTACTGCCGAAGTTATAGTTAAAGCACCCGGTTTTTTTATACCCCGCATAGTCATGCACATATGCTCCGCTTGTATAATTACCATTACTCCCATGGGCTTTAAGGTATCAAAAATGCAGTCAGCGACCTGAGAGGTGAGGCGCTCCTGCAGTTGCGGTCTGCGAGCAAAAGATTCAACTACCCGAGCTAGTTTGCTTATTCCTACTACTTTGCCACCTTTGGGTATATAGGCGACATGAGCGAGACCATAAAAGGGCAGAAAATGATGCTCGCACATCGAATAGAGAGGAATGTCTTTCACCAGCACTAGTTCATCATGATATTCTGTAAAAGATACATCTAGATAATCACGGGGATCGTCATACATACCGGAAAAAATCTCTTCATACATTCGCGCTACCCTATTAGGAGTTTGGACTAGTCCCTCGCGTTCAGGATCCTCACCAATAGCCTCCAAGATTAATTTGAAGGCAGCTTCTATTTTAGCCTTATCAACATTTTTTTTCTCCATTGTTTCCTCCATCAAATTAATAATAGTTACATATTTTTATCAAGACGCTTTAATAATAACAGATACAAGTATAGTATGACCTATAAAATTTCTTTCCCATCTTCAATATTAAGTGATTGGGAAGGATTAATAAATTTTATGTAGAATAATAAGTACAATAATTATAAAATTTTCACGCTGTGGGGGCTAATAACATATAAAGGAAGTTGTGATTTGAGGCTGGCAAAATACCTGGCTCAAGCCGGGATTGCATCGCGCCGGCAGGCGGAAGAAATAATCCGGATGGGTAGAGTTAAACTCAACGGGTCCATAGTAACAGAACTGGCAACCGTGGTAGATTCTAAAATAGACCACATAGAATTGGACGGAAAGATAGTTGGAGCGGAACAGCAAGTATATATCTTATTGAATAAACCACCGGGTTATATCAGTGCAGTAAATGATCCATGGGGCCGCCCTACCGTGTTAGAGTTGGCAGGGGATATAAAAGAACGCATTTATCCAGTGGGGCGGCTGGATTATGATACTGAGGGTCTTTTACTACTCACTAACGATGGGCAGTTTACAAATTTGATGATTCACCCGCGTTATAATATAGATAAAAAGTATGAGGCTTGCGTGAGGGGAAGTATTAAAGACAATGAGCTAAAGCGTTTGCGGGACGGGGTTGATCTGGAAGATGGCATGACTGCCCCCGCTGGAATACGCCTCATAAGTCGGGATGATAGGGCTTCAATAATTGAACTGCTGATTCATGAAGGCCGGAAGAGACAGGTTAAGAGAATGTGTGGTGCTGTAGGGCATTCGGTAATAAGCCTCAAACGCGTCGCTTTTGCATTTCTTACTCTGGAAGGGGTGGAAATAGGAGAGTATCGTAACCTGCAGAAGGCTGAAGTAAGGCGCTTACAAGACATTGCGCTCCATGAATTGTAGATGAAATATAATAATCAAGGGACATTATATAAAATATTAGGCATTTATAGGATTAAAGAGGTAATATATAGGACAGGGGTAATTATTATCTAAATAGTTTGGCAATGTAATGGACAGGAGTTGATGAAATTTTGTCTGAAATAAAGATAAAACTTCGTTTTGATTATTTAGGCAAAGCTAAATCGGGCAAGCTTTTCGGAGGTAAGAATGTAGAGCAAATTGCAGAAGAGACTAGGCAACAGCAGGTGTCTCTGCTTAGAAACGTACCGGTTCAGGGAATACGTATTGAAGATATAGAAATGAGTCAAGAAGTATATTTGGTAATGGATGAGATAAACGGTAAAAAGCTTGCCTATGCTCCGGTGATGATTACTTTTTATGCTGATAGTATTGAGGATGCTATTAAGTTCTCTATGAAGGAAGAATTTAGAACTGTAGAAATTATTGAACCCGAGGAATTACTGCTTTCCAAAAACGATATAGAAAAATTACTGTTTAAGGTTAGTAAAGAATTAGTGGCGTATAAGGACTACTTGATGCGCAAAATCGATAATTGGAAATAGTAATGAAGGAGGGTGGATATGGAGAAGGTAACATTGGAATCAATTGTGGAGGCGGTAAATGATCTGCCCGCCTTACCGCATGTGGTAGTGAAAATTATGAAATTAACGGAAGATCCCAATGCTACAGCCCAGCAGCTTAATGATGTATTGAACCAGGACCAAGTAATGACTGCGAAAGTGCTTCGTTTGGCTAACTCGGCTTTTTATGGATTTCCTCGACGTATTGCCACCGTAACTGATGCCACTGTTTTTCTTGGCTTTAAGACGGTTCGTAGTATTGTTATGGCAGCCTCAGTAAGTGACCTGCTCAGCCAGGAAGTGGAAGGTTACGCATTGGCTTCGGGAGAATTGTGGAGGCATTCTCAGTGTGTCGCCATTTCAGCTAGGCTAATTGCTAAAAATTGCAAATTTTACACAGTTGATGTAGCTTATACCGCTGCCCTTTTACACGATATTGGTAAGGTGGTTTTGAATAGCACTATGAAACAATCCTATCATGAGGTAGTTGCTATGGTAGAATCCGAGAATCTCCCATTTACCGAAGCCGAAGATAGAATACTGGGGTTTAACCATGCTGTGGTTGGGGCTAAAATTGCGGAGAAATGGAATCTGCCGCCGGAACTAGTGGAGGCGATTGCTTACCATCATAATCCAGAGCAATCTAAGATAAACCGTCAGCTTACATCCATTGTACACGTTGCAGATGCGATCTGCCTATCCATGGGCATGGGTATAGGTATTGATGGTATGCTTTACCCTCTTTCCCCAGAAGCCATGCAATTTCTGAAATTTAGTGAGAAAGAGGCAGATAATACTATTTCTCAATTGGTGGATTTATTCATAGACCAACAGAGTTTTTAAAAGGCGGGTTTACCTAAAGGAATCGATAATTAATAAGCAAAAGTGGCTCAAATAGAGCCACTTTTTTTGTACTATTAGTTAAAATTTTATGTGGATAGTATAAGTGCAATCTAGCTTGCGACGTTTGCCAGAGGCTGGTCGCAAGCTAGGTTTTCTTTATTAAATTTATTGTTGCTTTTAATCTTATCTTGCTCTAATATTATTACTCAATAAGGAAAAATACTCGGAAAGGGTAATAACTTGGGTAATATCGTTGTTTTTGCTGGCGGATTTGGCAGCGGAAAATCAGAAGTGGCTCTGAACCATGCCATGCAGAAGGCAGAAGCTTCAAAAGGCGTAATTCTGGCAGACTTGGATTTGGTCAATCCGTATTTTGCTTCTCGAGATGTTCGTGCCAAGCTCGAACATGCAGGTATTAGGCTGGTGGCACCTGAAGGGCAATTGTCCTTTGGAGATGTGCCCAGCATACCCGGTGAAATAATCGGCTTGATTAGGCAGGATAACGAGATGGTTATCGACCTGGCAGGAGATGAAGTTGGATCCGCGGTTTTGGGTTACCTGAGTAGATATGTCATTGCCCGCAAGACTTATGATTTTCTACTAGTGTTAAACCCATATAGACCATTTGCACAGGATGTAGAGAGTGTAATGCTATTGAAAAACCAACTGGAGGGTGTTGCTAATCTAAAATTTACAGGTATTGTAAGCAACCCAAATTTGTTGGGAGAGACCAGCTCTGATTTAATCAGAAGCGGCCATGAAAAGATAGTAGGCTTTGCGAAGGCTATGGATATACCAGTTTCCTATCTGACTATTGAAAAAAAGTTTTATAGTGAACTTTTTCCCGACTATGGAGAAAAATTACAAGTGATTGATTTGTATTTAAAGCCGGATTGGTTGTAGGAAGGGTTCTGAGGGAGGAATGTAGGATGGCAAAGGGGAAAGTTCATTTTCATGCAGATGAATGTAAGGCATGTGAACTATGTATAAATTTTTGCCCTAAAGATGTGCTCGGCCTAGATATGCAAAATATAAATGCTTTGGGCTACCATCCGGTTACGGACTTGCTGCCGGATAACTGTACGGGATGTGGGATTTGTGCTCTCATGTGTCCCGATTTAGTCATCGAGGTAGAAAGGGAGTGATGGGATGAAAAAGGTTTTAATGAAGGGTAATGAAGCCCT
>JAQUUV010000199.1 GCA_028693695.1 Syntrophomonas sp. | reverse complement strand
GTGCTGAGTTCGACATCAAGGCTGTCGAGCTTCTGGTCTTTACCGAAGATCATTCTGGCTACCCTGCCGATGACTGGTGCTAAGAAGATCATCACCTGCATGCTTATACCTAAGAAGAAGGGATGAAAGATCTGAGCCGGAATGTTAAAGAATTTGGATTTTACCGCAAAGAACTTACCGGGATTCATGATATTGTTCGGATCAACCTTGGCTTTATAGGCCAGGAGTTCCTGCTGTTTGCTTTTGCTGTATAAATGATTGATAAAAGAGGCATTCCAGATGCCAAGGCCATACGGTTCGGCGCCCATGTTTAAAGCCGTCTGGGTCAGCATCGGAACCAGGGCCATATTGAGATTGTATTTCAATTTTCTTGAGTCGCACAGATAAGGGGTCATCACGAGGGCGTGTTTTTCGTCCAGGATGTAGGAATCAATACACACCTCCACCCCGAAAGCCGTCCCCATTTTTTTGGCCTTCTCAATAAAGGCGGCGACCTTCTGGATGGGGATAATGGTTTCACTGGTCAGGATGCTCGGACCCAGGCGTTTGGCTTTGGCGCCAAAGAGACGCTCGTTCCATAAATAGCTGGCCACATAACTGGGTGCTTCATCAATGTCGGCCATTTGTGACAAAAATGTTACAAAATTCTGATCATCATCCGCGCTGCTCAATTCCACCAGAACAGCGGTACTCTTTTTAAATACATTATCGTGCAGGACCTCATTGGTATCGTTCATATGGTTTTCATCCAGGAAGCGGATGACATTCACGCTGATGGTTTTTATCTCTTTACCGTTTACAAAGCGATCAATAAAAACAAAGGCTGCATACTCATTTCTAAAATAGAGCAGGTGCGAAAAAGACGCCAGCGGTGTTGGTCTAAGGGTGAGGGTTATTTCCACGATGATGCCGAAGACGCCTTCGGTAGAGATATAATAGGCAAATTCTTTGTCAGCCGGAGTCAGCGTTTTGGATTCACCCGAGGCGGTCACCACGGTCATGGACTGGATTTGTTTTGACAGGTGGCCATAGCGGAAACTGTTGATACTGTAGCCGCCGGTTGCAATCCATCCCGCCACTGTGGAAAATTTGCTTGATGGATAAGTCATCAAGGACAGCCCCTGCTTTTTAGCCACGATGTCTATATCGCTCCATCGCGCACCCGCTTCAACTCGTGCGGTCTTTTGTTCCGGGTTGATTTCGATGATTTTTCTGAAAGGGGACAGATCAACCACGATCCCGGCCTTGGTGGGGATGACGCCGCCAAATCCTGACGAAGCGGCTCCGCGTGGTATAACCGGGATATTCTTCTCATTGGCAAAGGCTAAAACCTTTTTGATTTCTGCGACGTTTTTAGGCTGCACCACGAAGGATGGTTGCGTTTTAAATAACAGTTTGGTCATGAAAGAGGGTACGTCGCCGATGTCATGGCTGTACATCTCTTTCTCTTCCGGTCTGTCGATAATTTTTATATCGCCTGCAATTTTTCTAAACTCTTCTATTACTTTCATATTGTCCCCATTTCCCAAGCTGGCCTCACCTGCCCTTAGTATTAAATATTATGTTCCATAAAAGGCAATAAAAAAAACGCCCTAAGAAGTTTAAGCAGGATCACTGCTACAACCTAACTTAAGGACGCCGTTGTCCATAAGATATTCATTTAATCCAAGTCAATTGATCAATCTAACTTTCGACCTTATTTTACATGCATAACATTGTTAATACAATAGGTACTATGAAGAAATATTGTATACATTTTTGATGGATACCATGCCGCAAAGTACCTGTAACTGGTAGAAGGTCAGCGGGTCGACTTAAACCGCATGGCCCATGAAAAGGAGTAATAGGAGCTTGACTGAACAACCGAAACAAAAAGTCTTTATTTATATGAGCATCTTCCTGAAGGAAATATTATTTCGGAGATGCTTCTTTGTTCAATTAATGAGCTAATTCGTGGAAAACAAGTCGTAAATAGTCAATAAAGCGAAAAAGGGCAAAGTATTTGTATGATAATCCTTGGCATATTATAAAGGAATTTACTCATTTAGGGTTGAATTATCATGGTTAGTATTCTTTTTGTAGGATTTGTGGGAAGAATTAGGCTGATTGTTAAGAAGTAGGGGGAAGGTGTAGAAAAACCTCTGCTTAGGTTTTTCTAAGGTGCTTTACGCAATAAGAAGGAGAGTAAGATATGTTGCTAAAATCTGGGATCATTGGTTTTGATGATTTATTATATGGTGGCTTTATTAAAAACAGCGCTGTTCTAGTCGAAGGAGTTCCGGGAGCTGGGAAAACAACTTTTGGCTTGGAATTTATATATAGAGGTATTGTAGAAATGAATGAACCAGGAATCGTTATAAGCTTTGAGGAGTTTCCTGAGCAATTATATAGAGATGCTGCCAATTATGGGTGGGATTTACGCAAACTTGAGGAGCAGAACCTGCTCAGAGTAATATGCACTTCTCCCGATGTAATATTGGATAATACGATGGGTTTCCTGGAAAGTATAGTAAGTGAGATCGCTGCTAAGAGACTATTACTGGATAGTGTTACTCAATTTAACATGGAATTAAGTAATATGAGTGATCTTCGGAAATCAGTATATGGTTTATGCAACGGATTGAAAAGAATGGGATTAACATCTGTGCTGATTAAAGAGGTTGAGGATTATAGTGCATTCAAGGCCTCTTTTGAGGAATTTCTGGTAGATACCGTAATACGATTACATTTTGATGAGTCTTTCCAATCCAGAAGGCGCTATATTGAGGTGCTTAAATCTAGAGGGCAGGACTTCATAACGGGTAGATATCCTTTTAAATTTGCTGATAATGGATTGAAAATAATAAGTGTTGCTGATATACCGTTATCAGTGAAAAAAGAACCATTCATTTATTCGGAAAAGCTAAGCAGTGGTATCGATGGCCTGGATAACATTTTGAGTGGAGGCTTTTTTAAAGGCTCCACAATTATGGTTGAAGGTGCCTCGGGTACTGGTAAAACAGTAATGGGCATTCATTATCTATTGGAAGGAATAAAGCAGGGTGAAAAAGGCTTGTTATTAGTCACTGAAGAAAGTGCTCATTTTGTAAATCAATATGTTCATTCATTCAATAAAGGTGATCGCCTTGAGAAAATGTTTGCTAATGAGGATGTGCTTATAATAGACAGGATATTTTCCAGCACTAGTATTGAAGAAGTAATAAGTGATGTGATCGACAAGGTGAAAATAAATTCCATTCAACGAGTAGTAGTAGATTTTGTGAATACCTTTGTGGAGTTTAGCGATAATTTATTAGTTCTGAAAAACCTATTTAGAAAGTTGTTAAATAACTTAAATATGCTCGATTGTACTACAATTCTAATACTAAATGAAGATCAAGCTGGAGCAATGTCACCATTAAAAAATATAATCCAGCCTTTGGTTCAAGGGGAAATCCGTCTATCGTCTACAGTCCGTCAAGGTAAGCGATATCGCTCTCTTGAGGTTAGTAAAATGAAGGGGCAGAAATACATCTCGGGTGTACATCTGGCTGAAATAAGCAGCAATGGGATATCTGTATATCAAAGATTAGGAGGAATATAGATCGTGAAAAAAACGGGATTCTTCGGAATAAATGGTATAGATAACTTGATCGGGGAAGGATTAGCCTATGGGTCGCAGATAATGATAAGGGGCAACAGTGGGGTAGGTAAATCAGTTCTTGCTTGCCAATTTGTAAAGGAGACGCTGGCTTGCAGAGATAATTGTATATATATATGTTGTGATGAATCTCCCAGGGATATGAGAGAATCCTTAAAACAATATGGATTACATCCGTTGCCCTATGAAGAAACCGGACGTCTAATTTTTGTGGATGCTTATAGTCTGGAACCTACGGGAAAAGACTATTTTTCGAATGAAGATGGACTGGAAAAGTATTTATCTTTAGAAAAAAAAGTAATAGAGAGTATGAAAAACGGCTACCCTACAAGGATTGTTGTGGATAGTTTATCCACTTTATTTTTGGGACGCGATCCGCAGGAAATAATGGAATTCCACCGCTATCGTCTTAAACTGCTTAAGAGGGCAGGTATTATCGCTATGGACCTTATGGTTGATGAAGTGTTGGAGGAATCTATGTTTAAGTTATCAGCTCATCTTTATGACGTTATTATTAGAATGTATTATACTGGATCCCCAGAAAGACCAATGCGAGCC
>JAQUUV010000198.1 GCA_028693695.1 Syntrophomonas sp. | reverse complement strand
CCGATTCTGAATCCTTTCGATGCTAGGATGATGGATGTGAATCGGGCTGCAGCCGTGCTAATGAATCGGGATATCAACAGTTCGGATTACATTGCTAAATATAAGGATTATAAGTCTGGGGGAGAAATATTACCTCAGGCCATGAGGCACGCAGTTTGCGCAAAATGTAATATACCCGATCAACTGCAGGCCCCGGGGGTGGATAGTGCAAAATCTCCACAGGTCCGGGAAATTGAATATGATCCTAGCTTACCTGCTGATATGATCCGAAAACTTATCAAAAAGGCGGTATTAACTGGGGAACGTGATAGCATTGAATCCTTAGTCGAGCAGGCGCTCAAGGAAGATAAAATACCAGCCTTGGAAATCGTTAACCAAGCTCTAATTCCGGGGATTGAAGAAGCAGGAGAATTATATGATCGAAAACAGTATTTTTTGCCGCAGCTCATGATGGCGGCGGAAAGCATGAAAAGGGCATTTGCTCTGTTAAAACCGCACTTGGCGGTGGAGGCCCAAAAGGAAGCCGGGGTTATTGTAATTGCTACAGTAGAAGGGGATATCCATGATATTGGCAAGAATATCGTAGCCATAATGTTAGAGAACTATGGCTTTAGGCTGGTAGATTTAGGGAAGGATGTTGCGGCAGAAACGATACTAGCCGCCGCTCAAAGAGAAAATGCGGATATAATCGGGTTGAGTGCATTGATGACCACGACTATGCCCCGCATGCAGGAAGTTATTGAGGGGGTTAAAAAGATGGGACTGCGCTCCCGGGTTATGGTGGGGGGAGCGGTTTTAAACCAGGAATATGCTGATCGGATAGGTGCAGATGCCTATTCAGAAGATGCCAGGGCGGCGATTCAGTCCGCTCAAAAATTGATGAGTTTATTCAAGGTATCATGAAATGATAAGAGAAGATTTGGTAATTAATAAGTAGGGAGGATGACAAAGTGTCGGCAAAGAAAAGCTATGAAGAGATTAATGAGAAAATTAAGCGCGGGGAAGCGGTGGTTGTTACTGCCGAAGAGGTTATAGGCATTGTAGCCGAAAAGGGCTATGCGAAAGCGGCGCAGGAAATCGATGTGGTCACTACCGGAACGTTTGGCCCCATGTGTTCATCGGGAGCCTTTATAAACTTCGGGCATTCCAATCCCCGGATAAAGATGAAAAAGGTGTGGCTTAATGGAGTAGAGGCTTACAGCGGGATTGCAGCCGTGGATGCCTATATAGGCGCAGGACAGTTGCCGGAAAATGATCCTGAAAACAAGGTCTTCCCCGGTCGATTTACTTATGGTGGAGGGCATGTAATCCACGACTTGTTGGCAAGGAAGGATATAAGGCTAGAGGCGGTGGGGTATGGAACCAATTGCTATCCGAACAAAAAAGTTGATACCATCATAACCTTGGATGATGTGAATGATGCTTTCTTGTTCAATCCGCGCAATGCCTATCAGAATTATAACTGCGCGATAAACCTAGGCGATAAAGTTATTTACACCTACATGGGGATTCTTAAGCCCAAAGTGGGCAATGCCAGTTATTCCAGCGCCGGGCAATTAAGTCCGCTCTTGAACGACCCCTATTATCGTACCATTGGAATCGGCACCAGGATATTCCTGGGCGGCGGGGTTGGCTATGTGGCATGGAATGGAACCCAGCACCATCCCAACGTAGCACGGGGTGAAAACGGAGTACCCCAGACAGGGGCCGGAACCTTGGCACTAATTGGCGATCTTAAACAGATGGATCCCAACTGGCTGGTAGGCTTGAGCTTTATTGGCTATGGAGCTACCATGGCTGTGGGTATCGGCATACCAATTCCCATCCTGGATGAAGAAATGCTGCATTATACAGCTGTAAAAGATGAGGATATTTACTGTCCCATTGTTGATTATAATGAGGGGTATCCTTATAACAAGCCCATGGATCTAGGATTAGTTAATTACAAAGACCTTAAGAATGGTAAAATAATATTTAACGGCAAAGAGGTCGTAACCACGCCTCAGTCCAGCTACCCGCGCGCGCGCAAGATAGCAGAAACATTGAAAGGCTGGATTCAGCGCGGACAGTTCGAATTGACTCAGCCGGTTGCAAACATCCCGTCAGCAGATGCCGACATCGATTTTAAATCCATTCCGGAAAGAAACCCCGGCGCAACGAATTTAAATGGCGGGAATAGGAGGGACTAAGATGAAAAACAAACTAGTATGCTATTTTTCAGCAGCCCAATCAGAACAGCCTATCATATACAGGTTGGTAAAAAACTATGACCTGATTATTAATATAATTAAAGCAGATATTAATCCACAGAAGGAAGGATATCTGGTTTTAGAACTGGAGGGCGACAAAAATAGCTATGATGAAGGTGTTATTTTCATAAAGAGCCTGGGGGTGGTAGTAGAACCTCTCAGCGAAACTGTTGTATGGCAGCCGGAAGTGTGTATTCAATGCGGAGCCTGTGCCTCGTTCTGTCCTACAGAGGCTCTAAATATCGATCGTGATTCCATGGAAATATCATTTGATAACTCTAAGTGCGTGGTTTGTGGTATGTGCCTGGACTGTTGTCCCACCCGTGCAATCCAACTGCATTTTGAAATCAAGGAGGCTGTATAAGGTAGCTATGGATAAAAATGCTGGTGTGCAGTACGTCAAAAGGGATTACCGTTCCTCACATGAAGGGAAAGACCTGCATTATTTCCAGCTGAGCCTGAAAGAAACTGACCTGGCTATTGGTGTAGATATTGCAAGCTACACCAATAGCCTGCTCTCTTTATGTGAGCAGGAAGTCAGGAAGTTAAGGGCAGATTTAGAGACTTATATTAATATGCACCCTGAGTTTCGCACCTCGTTTGAGCCGATCACCTTACTTCCCGGAGCTCCGCCCCTGGCAGTAATTATGGCCAGGGCTGCTTTCCAAGCTGGAGTAGGACCTATGGCGGCGGTAGCGGGTGCTTTTGCCCAGGCCGTGGGAGAAAAGCTCAGGACTCACGTTAGAGACATAATAGTAGAAAATGGTGGAGATATATACATCTATTCTTCCAGTGATCGTTTGGTTTCAGTTTTTGCTGGACAGTCGAAATTTAGCAACAAAATTGCCATTAAGGTGCAGGCATCAGAGGGTCCGCTGGGAATTTGCACTTCGTCAGGCACAGTCGGGCCCAGCGTAAGTTTAGGTAAGGCTGACGCAGTAGTAATTAAAGGTGTAAATGCACCTTTGGCTGACGCAGTAGCCACCGGTGCGGCCAATCGGGTACAGACCGCAGAAGATCTCTTGAAGGCCGTAGACTATGTAAAGACCATAAATGGAATTATGGGTATACTAGCCATAAAGGACGACCGGATGGCCGCCTGGGGAAATATTGAGATTGTACCTTTAACAAGGTAGAGGTAATCGGATAGAGACATAGCCAACGTCGGTTTCACCACGTTTTTCTGAGAACCTGAATTGGAGGTATTGAAAAATGAAAATTGCCAACAGCGTGTTGGATTTAATAGGTAACACCCCCATCTTGAAACTGAATCGTATGACTGGAGATGCTGATGCTGATGTATTCGTTAAATTAGAGGGCTTTAATCCCGGCGGCAGTATCAAGGATCGTCCCGGCCTGTACATGTTGGAAAAAGCTGAGAAGATGGGACAACTAAAATCTGATTCCATTATTCTAGAAGCCACCAGCGGAAATACTGGAATTGGTTTGGCCATGGCCGCCGCTATTAAAGGCTATCCTATTGTTATTGTTATGCCGGAAAATATGAGTGAAGAGAGAAAGAAGATTATGCGCATCTATGGCGCTAAGTTGATTCTAACTCAGGCATCGCAAGGAATGACAGGAGCAGTAGCTGAGGCCCAAAAGTTAGCTCAATCTGACCACCGATATTTCTTGGTCAAACAGTTCGAGAATCCGGCCAACGCGGAAAGCCATGCAACCAGCACTGCGGTGGAGATCATGGAACAAATGGAGGGCAGGCTCGACGTCTTTATTTCAGGAATTGGCAGCGGCGGTACTATAACCGGGGTAGCCTCAGTACTGAAAAACAAATTACCGGGTATCACCATAGTGGGAGTTGAACCGGCCAGTTCTGCGGTGATTAGCGGAAAACCGCCGGGCACCCACAAAATTCAGGGTATAGGAGCAGGATTTATTCCGGCGGTGTTGAATATTGACTTAATAGACCAGATAATTACTGTGAATGACAATGATGCCATAGATACCTGTCGACAGCTAGCGAGCAAGGAAGCCCTGCCGCTCGGTT
>JAQUUV010000197.1 GCA_028693695.1 Syntrophomonas sp. | reverse complement strand
GCCATTGACAAAAAGGAATCGGTTGTTGTTACAGGATGGAGTCCGCACTGGATGTATGCTAAATGGAATTTAAAGAACCTTGAAGATCCTAAAAAGGTACTTGGAGAAGAAGAAACGATTAATACTTTAGTTCGAAATGGACTTAAAGAGGATATGCCAGAGGTTTATGAGCTTTTCGATAACTTCCACTGGACAATTAAAGACATCGGTAATGCTATGCTTATGGCCAATGTAGAGGGTGTCGATAGCAAAGCAGCCGCCCATAAATGGGTAACTGAAAATGAGAACCTAGTTAACAGCTGGCTGCCTGATAAATATAAAAAATAAATACCCTTTCCTCGGTGTTCGGGATATATGGCGTAATCCGTTATTTCAGCAGATTGAACGGTTTGAAAGTGTCTTCATGGAACCAAAATATTTCAACACAACCTTATTAGCAAGTACGGATCAGGGGGCGTGTGATCAATTAACTTGTTTTGAGTTGTAGAACTAAGGAGAGAGTGCCACTTGAAAATTAAGATTGGAATGTTCGGCTTTGGCAAGACGGGGTCGGTGGTGGCTCAGGAGATTATAAAGGATGAAATCTGTGAGTTAAGTTGGGTATTAAGAAAATCGATGGTTAAGGAAGGCGAATACTCAAGTCACTTGTTAGGTTTTGATCATGATGAAGGCAAGATCTATTCTATCGAAAATATAGATTTGGATGTTTTTTATAAAGATAATTATGTGGATGTAATTATTGATTTTGCATCTGCCAGTGCGACTGAGAATTATGAAAAAGCGGCCCAGTATGGCACCCGCATTGTATCAGCCATCTCAAAATATGATAGATTTCATATGGACCAGTTGAAGGATCTAAGTAAGAAAACGGCAGTATTATATTCTCCCAACATCACGCTGGGCATTAATTTCTTGATCGAGGCCTCTAAAGCACTGCAAAGAATAGCTCCCCACGCCGATATCGAAATCATCGAAGAACATTTCCGTGGTAAAAGGGATATTTCCGGAACAGCACTAAGAATTGCGGAAGACCTGGGTCTTGATAAAAGCCAACATGTCAATTCCATCCGTGTGGGGGGGATAATCGGTAAACATGAAGTGGTTTTTGGACTTCCTAATCAGACCATACGGATAGTACATGAATCACTTAATAGGGCAGCCTTTGGACAAGGAGCCATTTATGCTGCCAAATGGTTGCTGGGTAAAGATAAGGGTATCTACACTATGGAAGAAGCTGTATCCTTAAGCTTTGTGAAAAATCCCCATGTGTTTGAAAGTGATGAGTAACTTATGGAATCAAAACAGAGCAAAATACCGGGTAGTTTAAAACTACCCGGTATTTTCATTTTATTTTTAATAACTTGATCTCCCTTTAAAATTTTAATTGTGCCTAGTGACTAAAAAAACAAGCCTATGGCCATTTCTGTTATGCGTGACAGGGGTCCGGGATAAAGGCCGATAAAAAGTGTTCCTACTAAGCATACCAATATAGCTAATCTCGCTGTAGCCGGAACCGAAACGGGGCCTTCTTTTTCGCTCTCTCCGATATACATGGCTTTAGCAACTATCAGGTAGTAATAAACTGAAATCATGCTCATCAACAGCCCTATAAAGGCCAGCCACAAGTATCCAGCCTGGATGGCGCCTGAAAACAAATAAAACTTACCAGCGAAACCGGCCATTGGCGGTATGCCCGCAAGTGATAAGAGACATACGGTCATAACTGCAGCCAACATAGGCGCTCTACGACCCAAACCATTGAATGCCTCCCGATCTGTGCTTCCTGTTTCCACCTCTACCATAGTGGTCACCGCGAAAGCCCCAACATTAGAGAATACATAAAGCATGGCGTAGAAAAGTACACCTTTTAGTCCATAGCTGTTGGCTGCCACCAATCCTACCAGGATATACCCTGCTTGAGCAATGCTGGAATAGGCTAAGAGACGTTTCACGTTCTTTTGCGGCAGAGCTATCAGGTTACCGATAACGATGGTCAAAGCCGCCAATACTGCCAAAGCTAAACTCCAGTTGAACAGACTTAACGGCAAAGCTACCATGAAAACCCTTACCAAGGCAGCAAATCCGGCCGCCTTCGAGGCCACCGCCAGGTAAGCGGTTACGGGGGTAGGCGCCCCCTGGTAGATATCCGGCGCCCACATGTGAAAAGGAACCGCAGATATCTTAAAGCCCAAGCCCGCTATCAGCATAACAATACCTGCCACCAACACCGGTTGAGTATTTCCTGCTGCGCTAAGTGTCCGATATATTTCAGTAAAAACCGTTGAGCCACTGGCTGCGTAAACCAAGCTCATACCAAAGAGAAGCACTGCGGAAGATAGGGCTCCCATAATGAGATACTTAATCCCCGCTTCTGCTGATAAACCATCATTTAACAGGTAGGCACTGAGGATGTAAAAGCTAATGGTCATTAGCTCCAGGCCCACATACAGGGTTATTAGATCTCCGGCACAGGCCATTACCATCATTCCCAGAGTGGCAAAGATCATGAAACTGAACCATTCGCTCTTGCGGTGGCCGAAAAATTCAGTATACTTACTAGCCATGAAAAAGACTAACAAGGCCGCACATAAAAATAGAACCTTGAAAAAGTTTCCATAGATGTCGATCTGATAGACACCGTTGAAAAATACTGCTTCCTGGCTGAAATTAAGAACCACGTTACCCAATATAACTGCCAGACCAAACACAGCTATTGCTCCGACGGCCTTTTTTCCCCGCTCAGGCAGCAAAAGCCCCGCTATTAGAACAATTAAGCCCAGGACCGCGGTCAGGATCTCTGTAGTCAGTAAATCATAATGCATTAGAAGATCCCTCCTATCTGAATAGGTCCAATTTGGGTTAGAAGCTGGCCCACACCACTGTTAATAAGATCCATTATCGTAAAGGGCAGAATTCCTCCCAATAGGATAGCTCCACCCAAAACCAGCAGAGGTACCATCTCCGGTCCCCTGAGATCCTGTAGGTGATCCCATTCTTCCTTCCTGGGACCGAAGAGCACATTTCCCAAGGTGCGCAGTATATAAACTGCAGTAATGATAATACCTAGAATAGCAATGATGGTCAGTACCTGGTAGTTCCTAAATGCACCAACAAAGATGGTAAACTCCCCAATAAAATTCACCGTGCCGGGAAGTCCTAGGGAAGCTAACCCAGCTAGCATGAACCCAGTGGCGAGACGCGGCATCTGATGCGCCAGACCTCCAAAATCGGCCACGTTACGAGTGTGACTTTTATGGTACAGGTTGCCGATCATAGCGAAGAAGAGGGCTGACATTACACCATGAGCAAACATCATCATAACAGCGCCATTGATACTGATAAGATTTAACGAGGCAATACCGATTAATACGTAACCCATATGACTAACTGAAGAGTACCCGACTATATATTTTAGATCCTTCTGGCTGAGGCAGATCATGCCTGCATAGATAACGTTACCAATGGCCAGAAGGGCAATAATCGGAGCAATATATTGGGCACCTGCCGGCAAAATGAACAGACCGATGCGGATCAAGCCATAGCCACCAATCTTTTTCAACACCCCGGCATGGATCATGCTAACCGCTGTCGGAGCACCCGCGTACCCATCAGGTGACCAGGCATGAAAAGGAAACATTGACAGTAAGGTTCCAAATCCCAATGCCATCAAGGAATAGGCAAAGATTTGGAAGCTCACTGGGTAATTTAGCCCCGCCAGAGTGCTTATGTCCATACTGGGATAACCCAGTAGGGACTGGGCTTTAATAAAGAGGGCAATCAAACCCACCAGCAAAAAGGCACTCCCAATCAACAGGTAAATGGTCAGCTTCATACCCGCATATTCCTTGGTTACCCGCTTGGACGAACCAAACATAATAACCAAAAGGTATATGGGAATGACCACTACTTCATAAAACAGGAAAAATATAAAGAGATCGGTAGCCACAAAAGTCCCCATAACACCGGTTATAAGAAGTAGGAGCAGGGAGAAAAACTCTTTAATCCGTTCTTCGACCTGCCAGCTAGCATAAACAGCACTAAAACCAATGAGATTGGTCAACAGCAGCAAAGGAATGCTGATGCCATCCACACCCAGCGCATAATTAACGCCCAGGTCTTTTACCCAGGGGATGGACTCTACAAACTGCATCCCGGCGTGAGCATGATCATAGCCGAAGAAAACCAGGAGTGACAGAGCCAGGCTGATCAGGGTGCTGATAGCCGCTACATATTTGATAGACTTCTCCTGTTCCCGGGGCAGAATCA
>JAQUUV010000196.1 GCA_028693695.1 Syntrophomonas sp. | reverse complement strand
GTTGGAAAGTCTCTTATGGTCCATAATATTTAAAAACACCAGCTATCCCTCCTTAATTTATTATATTTGAATGCATATATATTTTCCCCCTTATACTGCTTTTTAAGAAAGTAAATTGTCCCACTTTTGAAAACATTTAAGGTCTTAGAGGCTCTTACATCTTGCATAGTCATGGTTTTTATGTTATCAATTGCTGTAGAGGTTTTTAGCTCTTGTATAAATTTAACAAATATTTTTATGGTAAACGGGGTTGTGGGAATGGATAAAACTGAATTGGCCACATTATATTTTTTTCATACCCTGAAAGGCATAGGCAATAGAACTCTATGGAAAATTAAAGAGGAATGGGGAAGTTTCCAGAAGTGTTTTGAGGCTGATAGCATATCTTTACACCAGTCTTCATTATCAGTTCCGATCATTGATACGATTATTGATGGTAGGCGGGGAGCTAATCCAGCGGAGCTATTAGAAAAGCTTCAAGATGAGGATATCAAAATATGTTGTGTGGAAGATGATGATTATCCCCAGCTCCTAGGAAGTACCTTTGATCCGCCCTACATATTCTATTATCATGGCAACATAGAAATACTTAAGGATTTTTGTATTGCCATAGTTGGTTCTAGAACTGCAAGTACTTATGGTAAGGGGCAGGCTAGGCGTTTTGGGAATGAACTTGCCAATCAGGGCATGGTAGTGGTCAGTGGTATGGCCAGGGGAATAGATACAGAAGCGCATCGAGGGGCCTTGGATGCGGGCGGAAGAACTGTAGCCGTTTTAGGTAGCGGGATTGATGTAGTATACCCGCCGGAAAACCTTAAATTATATACCAGTATAGGTGAAAGCGGGCTAGTATTAAGCGAGTTTCCTCCGCATACGCACCCGGAAGCAGGTAATTTTCCCGTCAGGAACCGAACCATATCCGGTCTGTGCCGAGGGGTTTTGGTGGTGGAGGCTCAAAAAAAGAGCGGAGCCTTGATAACCGCTGATTTTGCCTTGGAACAGGGAAGGGATGTGTTTGCTATTCCAGGCCCTATTAACAGTAAAAACAGCGTAGGAACCAATTTCCTAATAAAGCAGGGAGCCTGTCTGGTAAGCGGGATAGATGACATTCTAGCCGAGTATGGTTGGAATAATAAAAATAATTTACCACAGGTAAGTCAAGGAGAACTTCTTTTTGGTCTGGAGGCTGAAGAATTATTGGTGGTAGAAGCCCTAGGCCATGAAGAGAAGCATTTTGATATATTAATGGGCAGTACAGGATTAAGTACCGGGGTGTTAAGCACCGTACTTCTAAAAATGGAATTAAAGGGCATAATTCAAGCGTTGCCCGGCAATTACTATGTAAAGATTTAGAAAGGTTAGAAAACAAGAAGAGAGAGGTGATATTTTGGCGGAAAGTACACTGGTTATTGTTGAATCAGCTGCTAAGGCAAAAACCATAGCTAAGTTTCTAGGTAAAAATTATCGGGTTAAGGCTTGTGTGGGTCATATTAAAGACCTGCCCAGGAGCAAGCTGGGTATCGATATAGAGAATGATTTTGAGCCACAGTATATCACGATACGTGGCAAAGGTGAACTGCTCAAAGAAATAAAAAGCGAATCACAGAAGTCCGGTCGGATATTGCTGGCTACTGACCCGGATCGCGAAGGGGAAGCTATCGCTTGGCATCTGCAGAATGCTATGAAAATTCCGGAAAATTCTAATTGCCGAATTGAATTTAATGAGATCACCAGTGATGCAATCAAGCAGGCTATCAAGAAATCTCGACCCGTGGATATAAACCGGGTGAATGCCCAGCAGGCTCGTCGGGTATTGGATCGCTTGGTTGGATACAACTTGAGCCCCCTGCTTTGGAGTAAGGTGCGCAAGGGATTGAGCGCGGGCCGGGTTCAATCGGTAGTGGTTAGAATAATATGTGAGCGGGAAAAAGAAATCGATGCTTTCGTACAAGAGGAGTACTGGACGATAGAGGTAATCTTAAGCGGGAAAAAGAAGGATAGCTTTGTTGCAAAATTAACTACTTATAAAGGCGAAAAGTTGGAGATAAGGAGTGAAGCGGAGCAAGAAAACATTTCCTCCTACCTGCAAGGGGTAAGCTACCTGCTAAAAAATATCGAAAAAAAGGAAAAACGCAAAAAACCCAACCCACCTTTTATTACAAGTACTATGCAGCAGGAGGCGTCTAAACGGTTGGGCTTTTATTCCAGTCGTACTATGCGCGTAGCTCAGGAATTATATGAAGGATTGGAATTGGGTAAAAAGGGTACTGTAGGTTTAATTACCTACCTCAGAACCGATTCCACCCGTATATCTAAAATTGCCCAGGCCGAAGCGCTGGAATTTATAAAATCGGAATATGGCCCCGATTATGCACCCGCCTCAGCTAATGAGTACAAGAGCAGAAAATCAGCCCAGGATGCCCATGAGGCGATAAGACCTTCTTCGGTTGAACGTACCCCTGAGAGTGTAAAAAATTATCTCGGTAGGGATCAGTATCGTTTATATAAACTGATCTGGGAGCGTTTTGTTGCCAGCCAGATGACCCCGGCAATTTATGATACGGTTGTGGTTGATATTGAGGCTGGTGACTATGGACTGCGGGCTAATTCCTCCCAAATCAAATTTTTAGGCTATAAAAAGATCTACAACGACAGCGAAGATGAAGATGTAAAAAATCCGATTCCGGATATAAAACCTGGTCAGGTTCTGAATTTAAAGGAATTAAAACCGGAGCAACACTTTACCCAGCCACCGCCTCGCTATACTGAGGCCAGCTTGGTGAAACTGCTGGAAGAGAAAAATATTGGTAGACCTAGTACCTATGCCCCTATCATTGAAACGATTTTAAAACGTCATTACGTGGAGCGCCAGAATAAGCAGTTCGTTCCTGCTGAATTAGGCTTTATTGTAGTGGACTTGTTAACCCAGCATTTTGGGAACATATTAGACACCCAGTTTACTGCCAAGATGGAAGAGGATCTGGATCTCATAGAAGAGGGACAGTTAAACTGGAAGGGGGTTGTCCGCGATTTCTATGGTCCGTTTAATTCAGATATGGAGAAGGCCCAGGATTTGATTGAGAAGGTAGAAATCAAGGATGAAGAAGCCGGGAAGGACTGTCCCAAGTGTGGCCAGCCCATGTTCATTAAATATGGTCGCTTCGGTAAATTTATTGCCTGTTCTGGTTTTCCTGAGTGCAGGCACACTGAATCTTTGAATGAAGAGGTAGGGGTTAATTGCCCGTTCTGTGGTGGTGCGGTAGTTGCGTTGAAATCCAAAAAAGGCCGAAAATACTTTGGCTGCAAGAACTACCCCGAATGTAACTTTAGATCCTGGAACAAACCTACGGGTGAAAAATGTCCGATATGTGGTGATGCTATGGTAGAAAAGTTGAATAAAAATAAAGAAGTGGCTGCGGTTTGCCAGAACTCAGAATGTAAGCACTTTCAGGAAATGGGGAACTAGATTGCCATTAGTGCATGTAATTGGAGGCGGGTTGGCCGGATGTGAGGCAGCCTATCATATTGCTCAGGCCGGAACCAAGGTGAAACTGTGGGAGATGAGACCTGAGAAAATGACCCCGGTACATAAGTCAGGCCAACTAGCCGAGTTGGTATGCAGCAATTCCCTAAAATCAGAACTTGCTGCTACAGCCCAGGGTTTATTAAAAGAAGAAATGCGAGCAATGGGTTCCTTAGTGCTGCAATGCGCTGACCAGGCTAGAGTTCCGGCCGGGTCTGCCTTGGCTGTAGATCGGGAGCTGTTTTCGGCACTAGTTACTGATGCGGTGGAATCGCATCCGGGCATTGAGATTATTCGCCAGGAAGTGACGATTCTTCCTGAGAACGAACCAGTAATCATAGCCACTGGACCTTTGACTTCGGAAAGACTATTTGAAGAACTGATTCGTATGAGCGGGGAGGAAAACCTTTTTTTCTATGACGCGGTGGCTCCCAGCGTGACCCTGGAAAGTCTGGATAAAGAGAAAATATTTAAGGCCTCCCGATATGGCAAAGGTACGGATGATTACTTCAATTGTCCTATGAGCAAGGAGGAATACGAAAGTTTCTACCATAATTTAGTGGATGCTGACGTAAGTGAAGGGCATAGCGTGGATAAGAAGCTTTTTTTCAATGGCTGTATGCCTATCGAAGTAATGGGCCGCCGGGGTCTGGATACCTTGAGGTTTGGCCCCATGCGACCCGTGGGCTTATCAGATCCGCGTACCGGCCAAAGAGCCTGGGCGGTAGTGCAGCTTCGTCAGGAAAATAAAGAGGGAACGGTATATGGC
>JAQUUV010000195.1 GCA_028693695.1 Syntrophomonas sp. | reverse complement strand
AACGTGGTATAACTGTAACTTCTGCTGCTACTAAATGCGTGTGGAAGGGAACCAGTATCAACATTATTGATACGCCTGGACATGTGGATTTTACAGCCGAGGTAGAACGCAGCCTGCGCATATTAGATGGAGCAGTTGTTATTTTCTGTGCCAAGGGTGGAGTTGAACCTCAATCAGAAACAGTTTGGAGACAGGCCGACAAATACAAAGTGCCTCGCATGGCTTATATAAATAAGATGGATGCTGTAGGAGCGAATTTCTACTTAGTGGTGGAGCAGATTGCAAAACGTCTGGGTTCAAATCCTTTGGTTTTGACCCTCCCAGTTTTTGAAGATGATGCATTTACAGGTATCATTGATCTGATTAAGATGAACTACCAGACTTACTTAGGTACGCTGGGTAATGAAGTTAAGGAAACAGCTATTCCGGAAAGCTATATGGAAGAGGCTAAAAAATGGCGCTTAGAACTGATTGAAAGACTGGCTGAAACCAGTGAAAGCCTTTTGGAGCTATATTATAAAAATGAACCGATTTCCGAAGCTATAATCATTGAGACGGTGAGAAAAAATGTAGTTAATGCAACAATGGTTCCCGTAATATGTGGTAGTTCCTATCGCAATATCGGGGTGCAAACACTATTAGACTCAGTGGTGGAATTTCTTCCTTCACCGTTAGAGGTAGAAGCAGCGCGGGCTACTGACCTCAATAGCGGTGATAGCATTGAAATAAGTCCTGAATCATGCGATTTTTTCTCGGCTCTTATTTTTAAAATCGTAAGCGACAGGCACGTAGGTAAGTTGGCTTTTGCTAGGGTTTATTCCGGTACTATAAAGGCTGGTTCTTATATTTACAACAGCACCAAACAGAAAAAGGAGCGGGTAGGGCGTTTAGTTAAAATGCATGCCAATCACCGCGAAGAGGTAGATGAGGTAAAAGCTGGAGATATAGCAGCTTTTATTGGACTGAAGGATGTAGGGACGGGTGACACCCTATGCAATGAAAACAAACCGATATTGTTGGAATCTATAGAATTTCCCGAACCAGTAATCCAGATTGCAATTGAGCCCCGAACTCAGTCAGATCAGAATAGGATCTCTGAAGCTCTAGCAAAAATATCGGCTGAAGATCCTACTTTTAAAATGATTTATAATAAGGAAACCGGGCAAACCCTATTATCCGGGATGGGTGAACTACATCTGGAAATTATTGCTGAACGTTTGGAAAAAGAATTTCATGTAGGTATTAACATCGGTCAGCCGGAAGTTGCCTTTAAAGAAACAATTACCAAGCCTGCTGAGCACGTTACCCGTTATG
This sequence comes from Syntrophomonas sp., assembly GCA_028693695.1. GTDB lineage: Bacteria > Bacillota > Syntrophomonadia > Syntrophomonadales > Syntrophomonadaceae > PHAA01. The sequence goes on along the minus strand of JAQUUV010000195.1, from coordinate 3,011 downwards.
TTAAACAGACAGGGGGTAAAGGTCAGTTTGCGCATGTGGTACTCAAAATGGAACCGGGTGAAGGCTTCGAATTTGTAAATAAAATAGTAGGTGGAGCTGTACCAAGAGAATATATACCGGCCGTAGAATCTGGTGTTAAGCAGGCTCTGGAGGAAGGTGTATTGAAAGGTTATCCGGTAGTTAACGTCAAGGTTACACTGATGGATGGATCTTTTCATGAAGTGGATTCGTCTGAGATGGCCTTCAGAACCGCAGCTATGTTTGCTACCCGTGAGTGCTTAAAGAAGGCGAGTCCCAAGCTACTTGAACCGATAATGCGCTTAGAAGTTACTTCTCCTGAGGAATTTACTGGCAATATTATTAATAATATAAGCAACCGGAGGGGTAGACTTGATTCTATGGAGATGCAGAATAACACCCAGATTATTAGGGGATTCGTTCCCTTGGCTGAGATGTTTGGATACTCTACGGTACTGAGGTCGAGCACCCAGGGTAGAGCTGGTTTTTCCATGGAGTTCTCCCATTATGAAGAAAGAACCTTAGCTTCCTGAAAACAATTAAAAAGGGGTCGTTACCTTGATGGTAGCGACCCTTTTTTTATTTTTAAGATTGTCACGGAATAACTGTATCAAGCATTCCCGGAGAACACAACCACCATTAATATTTCCGCGTCAATCCATGCCCGAAGGGTCCGCAAGTTGTATAGTATTGACCAGCCGGGTCAACTCCTCGGTCGGAATATTTCCGGAGACTGTTAACGTAATTTTCTGATCTCCTACCTGAATATCTTTGGTAAGTGATGGAAGACTATCTTGAAGAGTAATATTACTGGTTGGCCCAATTGCCATCGCCTTTTCACGGTAGGCGGTTACCTTCAGCTGAAAATTATCCTTGCCATCCTGGCTCACATAATTATAGACAGCTTCGTTTTCTGCCGTATTATTCGATTTTGTAAGCTTAAAGCGATCAGGTATATTCTGCGGGCTAAAAGCCAGAATAGCGCTGTCGCTAACTTGGCTTTCGTTGCGGTTTGATCTACCTACTTCTAGATTAGTTGAGCGTTTCATTGCCTCGGTAGAAACGGGCGCTGATAAAACTGAAGGGGCTAATGTCAAATCTTCATGAACTGGAACCGATTTTGATCCACTTCCTAGGGTGCTGGGGGGTAATTTGCTTTGATCGACTGAGTCCGCATTCGGCGAAGGGTTAACTTGGCTCAGCTTAATGGTATCTTCGTTTGTAATCTGAGTTCCATAATCATTATTCTTGACTGCGTTAGATTGTAGCTCTAACTGTTGTTGTTTAAAGGAATTATTGGCTACATTGATTTTATTACCCGTGTCCTTGAGGTTAGGTATATAAAGGCATAGTGTAATAATTGCAGCTACAATAGCTAGGCTGCTATACCACGAAATTCGTTTGAAATAGGGGGATGAATTCTTGCTCATCACCAAGGGTTGAGGCCTAGAGCTAAAACTATCAGCCGAAACTAGGGAACTCATAACCCGCGCCGTGAAAGCTTCAGACAGTAGGGGAATATCTCCTGCATCGCATAAGGTTTCATTTTCTATCAAAGTTAACTGGTAATTGTTGCGACAGGACTCACACTTACTTAAATGCTCGGCCATGCTTGACTGTAAATCGGGGGATACTAAACCGTCACAATAATCATACATATGTTGGTTAATATCCTGGCAGTTCATAGATTTCCCCCCTTTCTTCCCATCTTCTAATTATAATTTTCCGTAAAGCTTTTCGTGCTCGGTGGACTTTTACTTCTACATTTTCCTTGCTAACTCCTAGCGTTTCAGCAATTTCACGGTTGTTTAAGTCTAATTGGTAACGTAGGATAAGGACTGATTGGTAGCTTTCTGGTAGTTCCAGGAGAGCTGCTCGAATTTCTGTTTTCAATTCATTTCTTTCCAGAGCTGATTCTGGGTTCCCATAATTATGGAGGGGCTCTGATTCGTATTGTTTGGTAAATGTCTCGTCAAAATTTAATGAAATCACTTTATTATTTTTGCGCAGGGAGCTAATGCACGTATTTATAGCAATTCTATGTATCCAGGGGGCAAACTTTTTACTGCTGTCAAACTGGTAAAGTTTTTGATAGACGGTTATAAAAACTTCCTGGGCAATATCTTCTGCTTCTTGATACTGGCCGGTCATGCGATATATAATAGCAAATACAGATTTTTTATAACGATCTACCAGTTTTTCAAAAGCCGAAACTTCACCACGCAGAGTTTGAGCGGTTAGGATTTCGTCGGTAAGCAAAGTATGTGTTCCTCCGTTCGCTTCCATTCATATATACGAATAATTTATGGAGTATCTTACACTGATAATATCATGAATTATACCTCAACTTAAGGTAAAATGAGTTAATGAAAATCAGATATAACAAATAAGTAAGGATATAGGTTAGAATAATGAAAATATTGGTTGATGCTGATGCATGTCCGGTGAAAGATATTATTGAAAAGGCAGCTAAGGAATATAAACTGAAATTGATTTTGGTATCCAATATTAATCATTTAATTCAAAGTGATTATGGCGAGGTAGTGGTGGTTGATGGCCTTTCGCAGGCAGCGGATATGGCCATTATAAACCTAACTCGGACCGGAGATATAGTCATAACGCAGGATTATGGTCTAGCATCAATAGTACTGGCTAAAGGGGGTATGGCGCTACATCCTCTGGGCAAACAATTTACCGAAGACAATATAGATGGCTTACTAATGCAAAGATATATAAACAACAAGGTCAGAAAAGCCGGTGGGCGTATACATGGACCCCATAAGAGAAATGCTGCAGATAATAGCTTGTTTGAAGAAAGAATAAGAGCAATTATTGATAAGGGACTATAAAGGACTAGTTTATTTCTTTACAGTCCCTAATATGCCGGCGAACGGAAATCCTTGGATTAATAATTGCATTATTTTACACGTGTGTTTAGAATAGTCTAAAGGCGTCAACTTTCCTCCCTTAATTCAAAATTATGAATTAAAAAT
>JAQUUV010000194.1 GCA_028693695.1 Syntrophomonas sp. | reverse complement strand
TGACCTTCGATACGAGTTACGGGATCAACTATAATTTTCTGTGCCGCCATTAATCGTCACCTTCCTTCTCGTCCTTGTGGGGTCCAATGCGGCCAGTCATAACATTACCAGCCAAATGGCCACCGATGCCCAGGACTGTTGCCCCGCCCAGAACCATACCAATCTGGTCAACCGTTGCTGTTATAGCAGGAGCAATGGGCATTTCTGGCAGTCTCTCATACATTGGCCAGTTGGGGAATTGAGGTTCAGTACAGCCAATGCAAACCCCACCGGACTTAACACACCAGTTAACCCCGCCATTAAATTGACGAGAAGCAGCATCACAGTGAGCTATTGGTCCTTTGCAACCCAATTCCAGCATACAACCCATTTCGCCAAAGGTCTTAGCAAATATAGAATTATCAAAATACTGACGACGCGGGCAATTGTCATGAATAATCGTATCAAAGAACATTTTGGGACGACCAAATCTATCTAGTTCAGGAATAGCTTGATATAGTAAGACATGAGCTATGGTGCCAATCATCCAATCCGGATGGGGAGGACAACCGGGAACATTTACAATCGGTACGTTCTTCACGACTTCAGAAACCGCTTTGCAGCCCGTAGGATTGGGTGAAGCAGCCGGGATGCCGCCATAGGCAGAACAGGTTCCAAAGCTTAGGATAGCCTGGGCCTGACTCCCTATATCCTTGACCAACTTTTCGAACATAATAGGCTGTTCATGTTCTTCGCCTACCATACAGAATTTACCGCCAGCCCCGGTGGGTACTGACCCTTCTACAACCAGGAAGAACTTCCCTTTATTTTCAGCAGCGATTTTATAACAGGCGTCTTGAATAGCTAAATCACCTGCAGCCGCCATAATATTGGGATGATACTTTAAGCTTATAGTCTTCAATAAGACATCTTGAATATTCGGATGAACAGTATTTAATAGAGAAATAGAGCATCCCGTACAACTGGCACCCTGGAGCCAGATTACAGGAGGAGCGCCAGCTTCCGCAGCCTCAGCCATGTAGGGCAGCAGGTAACCCGACAGGGATACGACCGCAGCCGAACCGGCGCAGACGCGCATAAAGTCACGACGACTTAGTTTACTTGGCATTTTTAACATTCCCCCCAATTTATAAATTCTCCTATCAACACTTATCCGAGTCCCAATCTAACAATTAGCGTATTACCGCTTTATATCTATCTATGTTTTAAGGTTTTTTCCTCTTCACCTCCCCCAGCAACCATTCGGTCCAGGTTTTTATACCCTCCCCGGTTCGTCCTGAGACCATAAATACCGGAGCAGAGGGATTAAGCCGGGCAAGATCATCGCTGAACTTGTCCAGACTAAAATCAGTGTAAGGTAGGAGATCAATTTTATTAAGCAGAATCACTCGGGCCTGGCGAAAAATGAAAGGATATTTAAGCGGTTTGTCATTGCCTTCAGTGGTGCTAATGACTACAGCTCTAAAGTCCTCTCCCAGGTCGAACTCCGCCGGGCAGACCAGATTCCCAACGTTTTCTATAAACATCAAATCCATATCACCCGAGGGTAATTGGCCAAAAGCATTCCCTACCATGCCTGCGTCCAAGTGGCAGGCTCCCTCAGTGTTAATTTGAATAACCTTGACACCTTTTTTTTCTATACGCTGCGCATCCTGATCTGTATAGAGGTCTCCCTCGATTACTCCCATTTTCAACTGTCCACCCAGAACATCAATGGTTCGCTCCAGGATAGTAGTCTTGCCGGAACCTGGAGAACTCATCAGGTTTACCACCAAGAGTCCCTGCCCAGCAAACAAGTTGCGATTTTTTCTCGCCAGGAGTTCATTGGCGCCTAATAGATTGCTTTCCATTTTAACCTGCACCATTAGTTTTCTTCTCCTTCATAATAATCAAGGTACAATTCCCGCCCTTGAATTATTTCCACCTCGTTAGCCCCACATCCCGGGCAAATATAACAATAAACATCTTCCAGAACAAATTGCTGCTTGCATTTTCCACATTGGATTAAAATCTCCCTTTGCTCAATTTCTAGAACAGCATCCCGAAAAAATTCGTCCTGGCTTAAAGCCTGGAAGCAAAACTGCAGGCTGTCCGGCAGAACCATAGAAAGCCTGCCAATCACCAGCTTGAGTTTATTGACCTTCATGATATTGCTTTGCAGAGCACTTTCCCGCACCATGTTCATAACACCTTCTACGATGGACAACTCATGCACGTTTTGTACCTCTAATTCAATTTATTATTTTCGGTTATTATATCCATTTATTTAAATAAGAAAGCCCGGCATAGAAATGTCGAGCATAAACGCACAAATATATAAGCAGTAAGAGCCCTTCATAAGCTCGCTTATTTCCTGCGTAAACTGAGCATTTCCTTTTCACAATTGAAAGCGCGTTCGTTTTCCCAGATATAACGATGGCCTAGTTATCTTAGTTCCAATTCAAACCATTTATATAAGGATTCTTCTTTTATTGAGCCAAAATATTTCACATTCTCTACCGAGTGTCGAATTTCTACAAATAAAAAAGCCCGGCATAGAAATGCCGAGCATAAACGCACAAATAAGCAATTGAACCCCTTCATGAGAGCCGCCTAATATCAGTGCGAACTGAGCATCTCCTTTTCACAATGGAAGGCACGTTCGTTTCCAAATGTACCCTGACGGCCTGTTCACCTTAGCTCTGCCTTAGGATCCTAGGCTCGGAGAATAAGTTACATATTTTTATTAAGGTCTGTATAACTATAATCGTTATTATTCTATGTAAATATATTAAATCCTGCAAAAGGTAAAATATTTTATTTTGCCTACTCTTTCGACAAATATAAAAGTCAATAATCTTTTGCTCACTTGATTTTTTGCGAATAATTTTATTCTTGCAATAATTATAAAAGATGTGTACTATTATTAGTATTAGAATAAGTCTAGTATTTCAGTCTTCAATCTCCGAGTCTCATTACCTAAAGTATGATCTATGGTTTTGAGACCGTTGGGTGTAACGGGAAACGGTTGCGCCTCCCAGTGTGGAAAGGAGTAAGCTTAGAGGGCTTATTGAGTTATGCCTTTTAGCCAGACCTTTTCAATGGGGTCTGGCTTTTTGTACGTGGAACTGGGTTATATCATTCGCAGTTCGAGACCAGCAAAAAGTCTCACGTCACTGCTGAATAGTTTCCGCAGTGACCGTACTGGGTGAGTAGAGATGAAGCGGACCTATTCTAGTATCCAATCCCAATCTTTTTCTCTGCCCTTTGCCTCGTGCAAAGGGTATTTTTTTTAGGGTTACCATGGGGACGATTCTTTTGATTGACAACGTCAGGGAAGCAAAAAGAACGCCTTGGCTTCCTAACCGTGGGTATAGCGGTGTGTATGCTCGCTTTCGCCGTGGACATGGCAGTATTCATCGATTAGATTGACTGCCATCAATAATTCCCTATTTTCCAGAATGTCCCTCGTACAACCGTCGCATACCAGTTCATGGGACTCCGAAAGAACCAGGGAGCGGGTCGAAATAACGTGGGCGAGTTCCAGGTTATGGGTAGAAACAATAATAGTGCGGCCTTTCCGGTTAAGCTCTAGGAGGAGATCAGTGAGCCACCTTTCAGTTTTTGGATCCAGGCCACTGGTGGGTTCATCCAGGATTAGCACTTCAGGGTTTAGTACTAGTACCGAGGCAACCGCGACTTTTTTCTTCTCTCCCCCACTTAAACGATGAGGAGACCTTTCGCGTAGGTTCTGAATATTAAGCATATCTAGTACATCCTCCACCCGTTGGTGCACTTCCTGAGGAGATAGTCCCATTTGCAGAGGTCCATACGCTATTTCATCCCAGACCCGGGTGGTAAAAAGCTGCACATCAGAATTCTGAAAGATAAACCCCACGCGCCGATGATACTCTTTGGCAACATGGTCATCCTCCATCCGATTCTCAGTGATTTCCTGCTTATAGGCTTCAAAACGACCATGTACTGGAAAAATTAAAGCGCACAAAATCTTTAAAAGAGTGGATTTGCCGGAGCCATTGGCCCCTAGTAGGCATACCTTCTCTCCAGCTCTAATTTCCAGGCTTATATCACGAAAAATCGGCTCGCCAGAAGCATAGCCGAAAGAAACCTTATCCAGGCTAAAAAGCGGTGTATCCAATGAGGAATCCTCCCTATCAACAATTTTGTTTTCCATCCGCGCTAACTGGCTGACCAGTATAGCCTCTAGCTGTCATGGCCAGATAAACTTCGTCGGCTAAATCCATGCTTCTAGCAAATAGAGCCGCTATAGATGAACCAACCTGTGCTCTCCTGGAAGCCAGGGACAGAACGCCCACCGTCCGAAGGCTGCGCGCCTCA
>JAQUUV010000193.1 GCA_028693695.1 Syntrophomonas sp. | reverse complement strand
CCCGGCTATAAGTGGCTCCGGCATCGCCCAGAACACTGTATCCTACGGTTGTATAGCCTAAATCACGGGCAAGTGCTACTGCTACCTCATCATAGTAGTTAGTTCCCGAGCGGTAAAAGTGGGGTTCACGACCGGTGAGCGACTTAATCTTTATTCCATTACTTTCTATTTCCTGAGTAACTTCTGCCACGCTGCCCGTTCCCTTAATACTATAGGCGCTCTTACCGGTGACTGAGCAGGGGAGATGATTTAATCCATGATTGCCAATCTCGAAGAGCTCATTATGAGCTAGATTAAGAAATATTTTCGGGTTGGCATCAATCCATTTGCCGGAAATAAACAAAGTAGCTGGTATCTGCATTTTTTCCAGGTAATCAATCAGGCTGGCATCATATCCATTAGAGCGAGTAGATCCTCCACAGGCATCGAAGGTCAGAGCCAGGACTTTTTGTTTAGTATCCAGGCTATGCGCCACCCCGCTCACCTTTTCACCCCACTGTTGCGGCTGAGCATTTGCGTATTTTACCAGAACCTGTTGTGTTAGATTAGGTTGGACATGCTGAACTTTACTTCCTTCCAGATTGATCACCTGGGGCAAGTCAGAGCTAACCGGTTTTATTCCAGACTGGCAACCTGTCATCCCAAGTCCAAATATAAATATCATAACCATGGTGTAGAATAAGCATTTATGCTTCATCATTATCTCCTTATTTATGGAATTATGCATATGCGTATTATACAACAGAATTAGGATGTACGAGTCATGTTTAGGAGGATTTTAAAGATTCTTATTGAATGTTATAAACGAAGAAAAGATAGGGAGTGAAGTCTTTGTATAGCATGAAAAAGGGAAACAAGTTTTGTGCACTAACCATATTGTTTGTGGTTTTTCTTGGGGTGGTTTTACTTTCGCCCCAATCGGTTGAAGCAGAAACGGATTTAGTAATAAGCATAAGCGATCCGGATAAGCCGAAAGGGGAAGTCAATAGCGAAGGGAATACTATTAACACGGTTCTTTCCCAACCAGTAGTATCTTATGGTGAGAACCGGGAACTGGGAACCGTTCGGATAAGCGGAAAACCGGGAATAGCCGTTCCAGTATCATCTGGTCAAAAGATTAGGGTTTCTTTACCTAAAGGTACTGCTTATATGCAGATACCGAAAGCTGAAAACTATCGAAATTACGTGGAATGGCCTGAAACTCTGAACGGGAAGGCAAATCAGATTAAAGACGGCAATGGCCAATCAGGAATGAAGTTTGTTGCCGCAAGCCCTTCCTCTCTGACCTTGGAGGTAGGGAATATTGACCGTTCGGGGGAGATTATGATACTAGATTTTGTTTTTAACCGCGAAGGGTATAGTGAGGTGAGGGTGGCTTCTTTTGTGGAGCTTGCAGGGGAGTATTCTCGCGATACTGAAGCCAAGGTCAGCCGGTTACAATTTTTCAAATTACTATATGGAGTGACCATGCCGTTTCCTTCCTCGCCCCTCCATATAACAAGAAGCGTACCAGGTTTAGATGAAAAATTCTCTGATACTGGCGTCATGAACCCTGCAGATAAGGATAAAATAGTTTCTTTAGTAAATGCAGGTTTCATTAAGGGGTATGAGGGTGGATATTTTAGACCAGATCAGTATATTACGAGGGCAGAAGCAGTTTCGGTGGTAGGAAGGATTTTTAGCTCAAAGGGCAGGCAGGCTATATTTAACGATCAGATTCCAGCTTGGGCTCAAGCAGGAATTGATTCGGCTTATGCCGCTAATATCGTTTGTGGTTATCCTGACGGTAGTTTCCAGCCTGAGAAGCAACTCAGTAAGCAAGAGGCAACTTACCTTTTGCAGCGTTGTCTGGAAAATTACAGTTACCAGTCCGTTGTAAGGGAATAATTTATTAGTCAAATATATACGTAAGTTCTCAATAGCTACTAGTTGCATAGAAAAATCTCCCCTCTTCACAGTTTCAAGGTTCGGTATAATTTATGGAAACACCGGCGATTTTCAGGTTTTTCAGCATACATCAGGTTATCGGCCTGTCGGAATATTTCCCTCATATTAATGTCCGGAGATGATTTCAAGGCATGACCAATTGATAGGCTCAGGGGGTAACGTGATCCGGATTGGTTTTGCTCAACAATTGCTTGGCGAAGCTTTTGAACGTATGTTTCCAGTTGTTCAGCAGAACAGTTTCTAATTAATATGGTAAACTCATCACCACCGATACGCGCAACTATTTCATCATGGTCAAAACAAGTTTTGAGTACTCCGGAACATTGCATTAGTAAATGATCGCCCGCCTCATGGCCCAGATTATCATTGATTGTTTTTAATCCGTCAACGTCACATACAATCAACCCAACTGATTCCAGGGAATCATTATCAATGGCATGCATTTCCTTTTCGAAGAAGAAACGGTTGAACAAACCCGTAAGGTAATCGTGCATGCTGATGTAGCGCAGGGTATCTTCGGCCTGTCTGCGGCGGGTGACATCGGTATCTGTACCATCAATACGGGCCACAAAGCCGTGTGCATCGTGAGCAAAATGAGCCCGGCGGTTCAGCCAGCGTTTTTCGCCATTGGGATGGTTGAAAGAATATTCAATTTCAAACCACCCCCGCTGCAAAAGAGTAAAGAAGTTCTCCAGCATCAGTTCATGAGCTGTATGCATTAACTGGTATCCGTTGGCTGCATCTTCATATAGTTTTTCCAGGGGGTAGCCGTACACCTTTTCTGCAGCTGGATTAACATAGAGCAATTCAAAGGTATCGGGAGTTACTGACCAAATGACATCTTGTACCGAACTCAGAATGCTATCTAGGTGGGCCTGCCTTTCCAGGAGATCTTCTTCGATCTTCTTGCGGCTGGTAACATCCAAAAGAAAACCTTCAATGGTAATAACTTGCCCTGATTCATTTTGTATCGGCACAGCCATACTACTTATCCATCGTATCTGTCCTTGACCAGAAATAATACGATACTCTAAAGTCTGAGCTTCATGGGTATCCAGCAAATGCTGACGATAAGTTTGAAAAACAGGCAAATCTTCTGGATGAACTAGATGTTCAAATATGATTTGTCCAGTAATAAAATCACTATATTCATATCCAGTTATTTCATTGACTGCTCCCATATAATATAGGGGAATAAAATTATGATCAGTAGCATAGCCCATTATATTAAGGGCTTTCAAATGATCCTCTGTTAGATATTTGGCAAATTTTACTCCTGCCTCCATCTTGGTAAGCTCTTGCCGTAATCGATTATTTTCCTCTTGCAGGAAATCCAGGTGTAGTTGCATATGTTTATTGTCAGGAAAATATGCCATGTTTTTGCACCATTCCTATACTCCGGATGGACGGGGCAGTAGCTTGTTAAGCTCACGCTCGCTCAATATCTCAACCGGTATTATGGTCGTCATGCGGGACAAATCAATTTCGTGCGGGTGCTGTACCCTGCGTAGAGATTTATCTATAATTATACGTATTATTGGTCTTTGAGGGCTTTCAGAATTCAAATGGGAGACAATTCCTATTTCGCCGGTGTTTAACTTAATAAAACTGCCCAGTGGGTAACTTGCGATATTGGATATCATTGCTGCAACCACGCTAGGGTCGAAGTATATACCGGACATGCGTTTAATAAGGCTAATTGCCTGGTTAACCTGATAAGGTGGGCGATTGGGGCGGTCGGTCATCAGGTCATCGTAAGTATTAGCGGTAGCTACAATTCGGGCATATTCATGTATTTTATTGCCTGCAAGCTGACGAGGGTAGCCTTTGCCATCCCAGCGTTCATGGTGCTGTAAGGCGACATGGGCAGATAGCAGTGAAAGGTCACCATAATCTCTAATGATGGAATATCCCAGCTCCGGATGTTTGGATATCAACGCATATTCTTCTTCACTTAAGTTGCCAACCCGCTGCACCAGTTCTGGGTCAATTTTTGACTTGCCTATATCATGTAATAATGCACCTATACCAAGATCCCTTAGTTTGGTATCATTATAACCCATAGTGATTCCGGTCATAATAGAAAGCGTACAAACACTTACCGAATGATAAAAAATTACATTATCCAGAGTTGATATATCAGAAATGCTAAGCAGTACAGTGCTATTATCCAGAATTTCGTCTAGTAAATTATTCACTATATTGCGTAAAGCAATGGTATTTATCTTCCGATCTTGTTGCAAGTGACTGAAGGTTTTTTTTACCAATTTTACAGTGCTAATTCTAGTTTCCTCAGAGATTACGTCCTCATATTCCTCAGTTTCCCCATAAGTTTCGTCACGTATATATAAATAGTGGATACCCAGCTCAAAAAGCCGATTTATATAATTAT
>JAQUUV010000017.1 GCA_028693695.1 Syntrophomonas sp. | reverse complement strand
TTTACTCGCCGAGGCAGAGATACTTTGCCAAACCGAGCCCGAGCGTGGAGTTCTTCTGCCGTACTCAGAGTGATAGGTCGGGCTCCTTCAATTTCATCGAAGCGATTTATCACCCGGGCCAGACGAGTGGACATTTCCACTATGTTTTCCGGGGTATAGACTTCGTCTATAAGGCGATCCAAATCCACAATGTCGGCAAAGCGGTTAAAACGTTCACCCTCGATTTCATTCTGAATACGCATCCACAGTGCCTGATAAGATTTCAAACCGGCACTATCATCGTCTATCAGCCGGCGCTCAAATGAAAAAACGAACATGGTATTTTTCAAGGTATCTATTTCATCGATCAATTCCCGGATACTCTCATAGGCATCTTCACGCTTCAGCCGGGTGTAACGAATGGTCTCGGTACTATCTCCTCCTGCCAGGATTTCCATATCGTCAATAGATATCACCAGTCCCTTATAGCCTGCCAGGGTGCAAACTTCCACCAGGGAACGCAGCATGTGGCGGGCATTGTATTTGGTGATTTTGCTGGGAGAAAGACCCAGGCGACGAACGGAGGGAAGCCGAGCTTCCTTGCTGCCCTCCAACCATAAGAGCAACAGGCGGCGACTAGATTCCTCCAGAGTGGGATGACCCAGCAAACTCCCGGTCAATAGGGAACAGGCCAGGGCAAAGTTATTGTCTATCAGCGGGTTAGACAGAAATAGCTGTTCGAGCTGCAGTCGCAATTCCCGCTTGGTCAACGGATTTAGCTGTCCCTGGCTGGACAAGTAGTCAACAAAAGTTATATCCTCAGGAATAGCATTCGGATCGTATCCCAACTGTCTGATGACCTCGCAGCCGCTAAGTTTTAAAACCTCCATCAGGTTGACCTGGCGTAATATGGCAGCATAGATTTCCTTAAAGTCATGAATCCACACTTCCCGCGCTGAAAGGGTAACCGAGATATATCCCATGTTTTCAGCTTCAATGGCCAGCGATTCTAAGAAATGGCTTCTTCCGCTTCCGGTTCGGCCGGTTAAAAACTTTATCTTACTGCCTCCCAGGGACAGATAGTTAGCCAGATATTTTTCCTTCCAAAAATCCATTATGAATTCGCTGCCCACAGATATCTCCTGCAGGATATCGCGATTACCTGGAGCCTGCCCGCTCTTCAACCTCTCCAGAGCTGATTTAATATCATTATCCAATGCTATTTCCCCCTATTTATAAACGTCCCGGAGGACTTCACAGTTGTCCGGTTACCGGTATCAACCTAAAACCAACTCAGGCGCTGTTCCCTCGAAAAATCGAATGGTAGCTAGAAACTGCTCCCGGCCGTCCTGATCCAGGATGCGGATAGATTTTCCTATATTGCGGCTGGGGCCAAATTGGAACTGTCGTCCATCCTCAGTGGAATGGACTTCTGAGGCATATAGCCGGGCCAGGTCAAAAGCAAAGCTCTGCTGGTCATAGTCTCGGCGGAAGCGCCGCATTGGGGTTAAAAAATTGTAGAGACTCTTAAGATAAATGTCTCCCCCAGTACCAGCGGGTGTTTTACCTTGATTTTGTTTCAACAGTGCCAGTTCATAAGCAGCTGCCAGTTCCTTGACGAAAACACGGGGATCAAAAGAGGCCCGCAACAGTTTATCCCGGTTGGTTTTTACCTCTTGCACAAAGGCCAGAGGACGTAAACACTGAATCTTTTTGCGATCCAGATATAATTCCAGGTTTTCAGTGTCCACCCTGACCCGGAATGGAAACATTTCATAAGTGGGAAAATCGCCTTTTACGTCCACTCCCAGGCGTTCGCAATAGGCTAACATTTGTTCAGCGAAGTCTCCGTTTTCTACATAGGCGCCAATCCCGAAGTCATCAACCTGGCCTTGCATGCTGGCCAACAATGCATCCTGTTCCTGCAGCGAACCGCGCATGGCTCCAATATCCCGAGTCCAGCTTTTGAGATCACCTTTTTCCATACTCTTGCTCAGGCTCTTAAATAGTTTTTGCAGGTTGCTGAGCTTATCCTTTAATTCCTTTTCTGATACCAGCACCTGTTTTAATAATTCTTCATAATCCGCCATTTCTATCGCTCCTTTATATAAATTAGTTATTTCGCTGTGGGCTAAAAAAGATTTCCACGGGAATTATCCTTTTTCAAAAGTTCTTCAATAAATTTCGACACCCACTAATAATATCCTTCACGTTTCTGCCAAGATGTTTTTCGATAATAACTAGGAAAAGGCTTTCCGGTATTGTCGCAATAATCCAATAATGTCATAATAACAGTATACACAAGATATATGAAGATTATCGGAAATAGGTGGGAAAAAACATGGCTTTAGGCAATAATGAGAGGACACGAGGGGACGCTTCGACACAAGGGGACGTTTTTGCTGTGTCATTTCGAAGAAATGACACAGCAAAAACGTCCCCTTGTGTCGAAGCGTCCCCTCGTGTCCTGCGAAAAAAATTATTCCCATGGCAGGAAGAATGCCTGGATATCTGGGCCCACAACCAGGGACGAGGTATTATAAATGTAGTCACCGGCGCCGGTAAAACAGTACTGGCTTTGGGAGCAATTGCCAGGCTGGAAAACGAGTTGTCCCGGAATCATGCACCATGTTTAAAAATCAAAATCGTGGTGCCTAAAATATTTCTAGCTCAGCAGTGGGCTCAGACTCTGCAGGACGAACTGGCAGTTTGCCGTGAAGACATTGGGCTTTATTCAGGGGTTCATAAAGACCCGCACCAGCGCAAGTTTATGATTTATGTGGTTAATTCGGCTCGCTACAGTTTGGCGCGGCATGTGTTGGAAGACTACCGCGAGGGAAGTTCCATACTGCTTATCGCTGATGAATGTCACCATTATAGCAGCCCGGAAAATTCACGTATATTTGATTTTATTGCTCAAATCCCCGTCGGGGTACCCTCTGCGCGCTACTTCTCACTGGGCTTATCGGCCACTCCGGAAACACCCGCTTTTAATGAGAAAATGGTTCCCGCGCTGGGACCCGAGATATTCAAATATGGCTTTGTAGATGCTTTGAATGCTAATATTATCAGTTCCTTCTCTATTTTCAATCTGAAGTTGAAGTTTAGCCAGTACGAAGAAGAACAGTATCTGGAATTAAGTGATCAGCTTAGCCATGCTCTGGAAAAACTCATGCAGCGCTGTCCTTTCCTGATTGGATTAAGCAGCCAGCGGTTTTTTGCCACCCTGGAGCAATTGGCCCAGGTGGCTGAGGATTCTAACGTATCGGGTCTGGCTCGATTGGTGCTCGTCCTGGCTATCAAGCGAAAAGATGTGGTCTACCGGGCCGAGTCCCGGATAAGTTGTGTGAAAAACCTGCTCACCCGGATCCCGCAGGCTTCGAAAGTATTGATATTTAATGAAAGAATTGAGGTGGCCGAAGCCCTCTATGAGCAGTTGCAGTTGCTATTTCCCGGACAGGTGGGACGTTATCATTCGGAAATGGATGAGGGAAGCAGAAAGAATATCCTGCGTAAATATCAGGACTCGGAAATCCGTATTCTGGTGAGTTGCCGGGCTCTGGATGAAGGCTTGAATGTCCCGGAAACCGATGTAGGTATAATCGCCTCTTCCACCAGCAGCAGCCGGCAGCGCATTCAGAGGCTGGGCAGGATATTACGCCGTTCGGGGCAAGAACATACCGCCTGCCTGTACTACCTTTACATAGGTTCATCCAACGAAGAACAGGAATTGCTTACTGACATGACTCAGGAGTTGATGGGGGTGATACCGGTCCTGGATCTGGATTATGAGCAGGAGAGCCAGTCTTTTCTGCATCCCGCCTACCAGGTCTTAGTTGATCGGGTTCTGGCTTATGCCCGCCGTAAAAGCTGGAATCCCAAGATCATCGGCGAGATAGAAAGGAACCTGGAGCGGGGCAAACTGGGTTGTGACTGGTGGGTTTCGGAAAAGACCTGCCGTTTGCGGATCAAGTCAGCGCCCTCCCGCTCGGAGCGTAATTACTGGATAAGCATGCGACTACTGGTGCAGGCCAGCCTGAACAGACTGCCCATCTAGATTCTGGTTTTATTCCATTCCGCTGGTCATTAGTAAATACAATTTAAAGGGGATAGCGGATTTGAAGTTGCAAAGAGAACTCTTGCGGTGGGAGTTGTGCTTAGACAGCCAGCTTGAATTTCTATTTGAAGCAGAAATACTTGATGATCCTAGACAACTAGAGCTTGGTGATCATGTGAAAGTTATTCAATTGGATGGAAATGGAGACTTGTACGGTATTCTTGCGGTTGTGAAGCATGGACGCAGAAAATTTATTTTTCCACTCTGCGATCTAGAGATAGTAGGCAAAACCAGTAAAAATTATCAGTTATTAGATGCTTACAGGGATAGCCAAGATAAGCTGCGTGGAAACAGTCGTAACTACAGCTTTAATAATTTGCATTAAAAAAGAAATATTTGTCAAAATATGTTAGTGTATAAATTATATAAGGAAACATCAGTTGCAGGTAGGTTCACGCGGAACTCTCTCACCCATAACCTAGTTTCCTATTACGTCAGTATTAAGTATATGCAACTTAACAATAGTATATGATTAATAAACAAAAAATGCAATTAGTTTTGGAGGTATCAATATGAAATACATTGGTAAATGGAAATTGCATAAAAACGGTGTTGTAAATCAAGGTCAGCAGTATTTTGTTTGCCGCTGGTTGGAATTATTCCACTGCTTTACTATTGATGCATTCAGATATCGTGCTATGAACTCCTATTCTATAATTAACGAACTGCTTACAGTAATTGCCGGTATAGAAAAAGGGGTTTGGCATGAGATGAATGTGAAACTGGTCTGTAAGGAAGCACTAGATATTATTAAGAATGATTTAGTGTTAAAAAATAGTTCTTATATAGCTGGGATTCTCCGGGCGCTGCAGGATGGGATTAACCATAAGGCTAAGATAGAAGAACGAATGAGACTTAAAATTGCTCTATTGGGGATTCACACTGATTTAAAGCGGCGCTACTGGCAAGCTCTGAAAGATGGGCTGAAGAGTAGTATTAATTACAATGATTTTGACCAAATAGAATGGTTTATTTCCGCCCTGGCAACATATTTAATTGATGTAGGTCATGAACGGGAATTCATGTACCAAAGTTGTGATGATATACTAAATGACAGTCAGCAACGAGATTTTCCGTGTTTCTATGAGCAATTGCTACAAAAGATAGAACCAATAGATATTGATTACACCACGATTATGAAATTGAATGGTGACTATGCAGGCCTAAATGGCTTTTTCTTAGAGTATGAATTCCAAAATACTATTGATATTGATAACCCCCAGGTTAATAGTTTTATTAGCAAGGAACCAGTACTATATGCAATCAAGCACATAAAAGCAGTTGATCCCAATGCCGCTGCTGTTATAGCCCAAACAAAGATGGCTAATCTGCTGGATGTTTTATATTATTCGCATCCGAAGGCTAAAATAAGTTCAGATCCTATTTGTCTGGTAAAAGACAACGAAAAATTATTTTTATGCAATGTCTCTGCTAATCTGGTAGGTTATGATCCTAATCAAAATTGGCTTAATAAAGCAAACAATCAGCTGACCAAAATTCTCCGTTCGTCAGTGTTAAGCGACGAGTCCAAAGACAAGCTTCTGGGGACCTTGAGGTATTTCAGGCTTAGTTATGCTTGTGGCAATACTGATCAGCAATTCTTGAATTTGTGGATAGCATTAGAACATATGACAAAAGGCAGCGAAAATCAAAGAAGTATGATTGATTCCATAGCCAATTTCATACCCAAAACACTTTCTTTAAATTATATTAATCGCATATCAAGAGACACTATAGAAAATTTATTTAGATCTGGAATAAATGTTCCTGAGCCCTTTAGGAAAGTTATTGAGACCAGAAATATTGCGGAATTTATTTCGCTAATGAAAGAAGAAAAAACTTATCAGGAAATGGCGATTTCCGCTAGTAACAACTCATTATTGTTCCATCGTTTAGAAAAGCTACGCAACATCCTGCTTTCATCTAATAATATTAAAATCGCCATAGAAAAAAACTGTGAAGATATTTCACATCACCTAGCCAGGATGTACCGCTTCCGTAATTACATCGTACATTATGCAGCGCGTGATTTAAAAATTATGGGAATAACTGCTAACCTGCATACCTATGTAAGGACCCTCCTTAATATTTTGCTTTATGAAATATCCAATTATGAATGCTTTCAGGATTTGCATGGCGTATACATGAAATATCAATTGGTTTTTGATCAGTATATGGAAGGTTTAGATAAAAACGATCCTAAAGTGCTTGAACCTACCATGATTGCCAACCCTTTATTGCTATTGTGGCCCGGAGACAAATATTAATGTAGTACAGAGGATACCTTTCATTCGGATATGGAGCTCGTAGTAAGGAGACTTTAAGAAAACTTTGTCCACGGCGCAGAGACGGAAAAATCCGCCATTATATCCGGGGAAATTGGCAGTATTCAGTTATAGCTTCAGCTACCGGATGCGAATAGAGTACAACAAATTTCATTGCCCTCCCAGCCCCAGGTGGGGGAGGTCATTGGTCTGACAGTGGAAGGCGATCATGGGTGTATTCTTCATTCTGAAATGCAGGCCAGCAAGGCCCGGGGTAGGATTGTTCCCCTGTGGTCTATTCAGAAGGTTATGTGTGAAAGTATTGAAACAGCTGCCCAGTAAATTAATACTCACCATCACGATCTAGGCATCAGCGCAGAGTGGCGTGAATATTACGATGTAGCAATTTTAGCGACCTTCATTGGAATCCCCAAGGAGGAACCTTCTGCTTGTATGAGATTTTTAATGAGTAGGGTAAGGTGAAAAAACTGTTGAGATGTGCTTGGGAACTAAGTTTGTCTTTAATGGTAATTCTAGTTGATCGAAAAACAGCGAGGTGAAAACAAATAAATGATGAAAAAAGAAATGCGTTTTAATGTGTTGAAAGATTTCAATTATGATGTGCTAAATAATTCTGAATACGGTGAAGACTCAGTTCGTGAAGAGATTGTTTTCCCAATTATCAGAGCATTGGGTTATGCTTCAGACGCGAATAATAGAATAATTCGCAGTAGAAAGCTTTTACACCCATTTGTTTCAATTGGTAGTCAAAAAAAGAAAATATATATTATACCTGATTATATAATGGAAATAAATGGTGAACCGAGTTGGATAATGGAGGCAAAGGCACCTAACCAAGATATTTTAAATACGAAACACGTAGAACAGGCTTACTCATATGCCATACATAGTGAAGTTAGAGCGTTATATTATGCCTTGTGTAATGGAAAAGAATTTTTACTATATCATGTATGTGAGTACAAACCTGTGTTACATTTTGATATTAGATTATTACCATCTTATTGGGCAGAATTGAAGAAATTATTATCTCCAGAAAAACTATATCAAAATAGTAATCGAAATTTAAGCAAAGACTTCGGTTTACACTTGAAACGATTGGGTTTCGATACATTTAAAGAACTTATTTTTCCTGGGGTACCAATAGCATCTATTAGTAAGCTAGACAATGATTTATATACCTTCACTACCGGTATTAAGGAAGATGAAACTACATATTGTGTCTCATTTGATTTCAACCATGAAGTATTTTTACAACTAAAAAATGAAATTTCCGATGATGTTTTTAATACTTTAAAAGAACCATTGAATGATGCAATAATTGAAATTCAATTTTGTGATGTATTATTTTATGTAAGCATAGGGTGTAGATTGGATGGGAAAATAATGGAAAATAAAGATGAAATGTTTCTTCCTTTAAAAATAAATAGGATCATTAAATAATTTACTTATAGCCACACAATATTGTGTGTAGCGTCAAAGGACACCGATTGTTGGTCACTAATACATAATACCCTGGTAAGTTAATGCTGGAGAGCAAAGAGATATTTTGATATTACGCTATTTATGCCTGTTTATTTTACTGCTTAAATATTTGCCCTACCTATACCGCCTATGCCCAATATCGATAGTTCCAAGCAGTGGGAAGCAAAGGGATACTGCTTATCGCTGATGAATGTCACCATTATAGCAGCCCGGAAAATTCACATATATTTGATTTTATGGCTCAAATCCCCGTCGGGGTACCCTCTCTGCGCTACTACTCACTGGGCTTATCGGCCACTCCGGAAACACCCGCCTTTAATGAGAAAATGGTTCCCGCGCTGGGACCTGAGATATTCAAATATGGCTTTGTTGATGCTTTGAATGCTAATATTATCAGTTCCTTCTCTATTTTCAATCTGAAGTTGAAGTTTAGCCAGTACGAAGAAGAACAGTATCTGGAATTAAGTGATCAGCTTATCCATGCTCTGGAAAAACTCATGCAGTGCTGTCCTTTCCTGATTGGCTTAAGCAGCCAGCGGTTTTTTGCCACCCTGGAGCAATTGGCCCAAGTGGCTGAGGATTCTAACGTATCGGGTCTGGCCCGATTGGTGCTCGTCCTGGCTATCAAGCGCAAAGATGTGGTTTACCGGGCCGAGTCCCGGATAAGTTGTGTAAAGAACCTGCTCACCCGGATTCCGCAGACTTCGAAAGTATTGATATTTAATGAGAGAATTGAAGTGGCAGAAGCTCTCTATGAGCAGTTGCAGTTACTATTTCCCGGACAGGTGGGACGTTATCATTCGGAAATGGATGAGGGAAGCAGAAAAAATATCCTGCGTAAGTATCAGGACTCGGAAATCCGCATTCTGGTGAGTTGCCGGGCTCTGGATGAAGGCTTGAATGTGCCGGAAACCGATGTGGGTATAATTGCTTCTTCCACCAGCAGCAGCCGGCAGCGCATTCAGAGGCTGGGCAGGATATTACGCCGTTCGTGGCAAGAACATACCGCCTGCCTGTACTACCTTTACATAGGTTCATCCAACGAAGAACAAGACTTGCTTACTGACATGACTCAGGAGTTGATGGGGGTGATACCGGTCCTGGATCTGGATTATGAGCAGGAGAGCCAGTCTTTTCTGCATCCCGCCTACCAGGTCTTAGTTGATCGGGTTCTGGCTTATGCCCGCCGTAAAAGCTGGAGTCCCAAGATCATCGGCGAGATAGAAAGGAACATGGAGCGGGGCAAACTGGGTTGCGACTGGTGGGTTTCGGAAAAGACCTGCCGTTTGCGGATCAAGTCAGCACCCTCCCGGTCGGAGCGTAATTACTGGATAAGCATGCGACTACTGGTGCAGGCCAGCCTGAATCGCCTACCCCTCTAGCTTCGTAGAGATTTCGTGTTTTCTTGACTTACATTGGTTGGTTATAATAATACTAACTTATCCATTTGCTTGAAAAAAACAGTAATATCTTTCTTAACTGCAGTAGATATATCTGATAGATTAGCTAGCAGTTGCTGCTCTTTCGCGGAGTCTATATTGAATCCATAAGCATTACGAAATACATGTCTAAACCCGCGCAGCTCATCTAGCTGTAACATAGTCTTCTTGCTTATTACCGCTATTCGAACACCCGATATACTAAGAGTCATTTCCTCTAGCAGATCCTTATGCCACTGATTACCGGTAGGTAAGGTTTCCCCGAAACTCTTGGCAAAGTAAACAAATATTCGCTCTAATCCGCAATAGTAATCATGCAGATAGGAGCCAATCACCCTACAGGAAATCTCATCATCCATAGATAGACCATTTATGTTATCAGTCTGTATCTTGGGGAAAAGCCTAAGCTTTTTCAATGTCGTCTCCAGCCGCTTAATATTATCAAGCTCTTCATCTACCCGTGCCTTCAGGGTAAGATATTCAACCCTGCTTATCACAATAATACCCCCTTCTCCATAACCTTGGCCTTCAGAGTAGCAAAACAATTTTCCTCACACGCCAGGCTGACGCAAATGGGTGAAGCCATTGCTTCTGCTTCGCTATAAGCCCGCCAGTAGTTCCCCTCAAAGCCCGCCAAATATAAATCGATATCCGAATTATCATTAAATCCACCCCAAGCCAGAGAACCATAAAGATAAACTGCTTTTACCTTATAATGCTCCTTCAGCATGGCAGCCAAATTCTTAGCCGTCTGTAAAGCTTTTTGGTAATGTTCCTGTTTATCCTTTTCCTCTAATCTCATCAGGTGTTCACGCATGGCACGAAACGCCTGAGAATCTTCGACACTTTGTTTCTGAGACATTTCGCACCCACCTTCCCTAATCCTATACACTATTATACCCGAGAGAAATACGCTATGCACATTAAAATGTAAAATAATTACAGTTTATCTTCACCTATATCAATATCTGGATACAAAACCGATTGCATAAATCGATAATAATACAAATATTTATGGTAAAATGAGCATGATATCGGTATAGTCAGGTAGTTTATGGCTATTAAGGCAGGGTGATTTGTATGGATTTGCCAGTGGAGATAGAAATACTGAGACTGGTGACAGAAAGATTGGACAAATTGGGGATACTCTACATGTTATCCGGCTCGGTAGCGGCCAGTTTTTTCGCGCAACCCCGCATGACCAGGGATATTGACATTGTAATTGAGCTGGTCGGTGAACAGGTGCCCAGAGTGGTTGAAGCTTTTGCCGGAGATTTTTATATAGATGAAGATGATGCAATGGAGGCAGTTAGTCTCCAAGGAATGTTTAATATCATCCACTATCAGGCGGTGGTCAAAGTCGACTTTATTATCCGAAAGGATAGCCCTTACAGGAAGCTGGAATTCCAGCGTAGAGTGAGAAAGCAGGTCATGGATTTTCCCCTGTGGGTAGTAAGTCCTGAGGATTTAATTATTTCGAAGTTGTTCTGGGCTAAGGAAAGTGTTTCAGAACTTCAAATGAGGGATGTAACCAGTATAGTTACCCATCGGGGGGATAAGCTGGATCGGGAATACATTGGCTATTGGGCCAAAGAATTGGGTATCGGGCATTTATGGGAGGTACTGAAACATGAATGATACTAGTTCGGCGGCAGAAAAGAAATTATTAGAGCTGATGAAGCAGAAGGGTGAGATCGAAACGCTGTTTATGGGAGCATCTATGTTTGATATGGCCAGATCCATAACCCGGGCGGCAATTCTTGAGAAAATGCCAGGTATTTCTCCCGCTGAGTTCAGAGTGGAGTTCTTTAGACATTGGTACTGGGAGGACTTTAATCCCCAAACGAGAAAAAAGATAATAGAAAAGGTCAGGGGGTAGGCGTTATATCTCAGCTTCCGGATTCAATATATGCCTCATAAAGCTGTTAATTCAGACAATAAAAAACAGATCCTTTTATCGGCATTTAATTGCAATAATGCTGGCTATAAAATTTTCATCCAGTCACGTATTGTTCTACATCAATGCAAAGAGGATAGCTTGAATATTGAGGAAAAGGTGATGTTACTGCAAAAAAACTATTGACACATTACAGCGGAGAATTTATTCTGCATTATTTTATTAAATCGGGATAATCCCGCATTCCATGAAGTCTGTACACCACGATCTCGTTATCAATCACCTTATAAAAAGCGATGTAACTGTCGATAATCAGCATACGGTATTCCTGTTTTGCCAACTCATTATCCGGTACGATTTTACCGATGAGTGGAAGTTCTGCAAGCGTATCAATTTTTTCAGTAATCTTGTCGGTCATTGCTAAGGCCGATTTCGGACTGTCTACTGCAATGTAGAAGTATATTTCCCCAATGTCTTCACGAGCAATCTGTAATATCGTAACCTTATACTTGCTCATTGTGCAGACCTTTGATATATTCTCTCACCTCATTGGTTGTGTAGGTTGGTGCGCCGCTAAGACGTTGTTTTTCAGCCTCTAACAGTTTGGCTCTTAGGTTTAGCATTGCTTCTCGGCGTTCAAATGCAGCAATGCTCATTACAACCAACTCGCCCTCACCATTTTTAGTCAAATAAACAGGTTCAGACTTTTCTTTACATATTCTCGTTATTTCACCAAGCTCTGTCCTCAGTGCAGTTGTAGGTTTAATGATCATTATCAATCACTCCCGTGCATAATTATGATTTAATTATGCTCTTATTATATACTGAAGTTAGCACAGCTATTCAAAAATTGCAATAGGTCTTTAGGCATTCGCTTTCTCCTACGTATCCAATACCAACGGTCCAGAATGGCTCCCACCTATAGTTGCAGCAATAAATTTCTGTAAAACCTGTAATTTTGCAGGAAAATGGAAATGATTGGGGAACTATTACTAAATATGCAGATTTGTGTAACATTGAGCCTTAAGGTTAGGGGTTGATCGGCAGCACAGTTACACTCGATATTATAATTGGACATAACATGGGTTTCTTTATGTACTCGCTGGTTCTGATACACTCAAGGCGAAAAGGCTATAAAAAGTAACAGTGGAGGAAAAACGAAATGCAGCAATCAAACTTAAATATACATCGACTAGTTCTATATCGGGACCTGTTAAAACATCCTATAATCCAGCACTTGCAGATCTTGTTGAATCTAACCAGTAAAAACGCAACACCTATGCCCGCATCCGAGCAGGCTTATTTTGACTTTTATTATCTGCTTCTCCAGGCTGCGAAGGCCAAAAATATCAGCGGAGATATTTGGCGAAATTATCTCCTGCAGCTCATTGTTGAAGATGAAAACATTTTCAGTTTGGCATGTGAACAGCAAAGTTCCTCACTCAGTGAAAACTTGTTACAGCTCGCGTCACATGACCTTGAGATTCTCATGGCTCTTTACAAATTGGATTGGGCTGAAATCCAGCAAAGAATTGGACCAGCAGCCAGCCTGCCATGGAACAATATTTTCCTTCCTACCGAAGCATCAAACTTTCAGCTTCAGTATCATCAGCACATCAATGACTTAGGTGAGGTATGGAATAGCAACCTGGGTCTTGAAGAAAAGCATTCTGCCTTGATTGCTTTCTATCAGCAGCATGCCTGTGGTCAATTAGCTCGTTATGTTGCCTTTCGCTGGGACAATGGCCTGATCGGCATTGATCGACCCGATCCGATTAGCTTTGATGATCTGGTCGGTTATGAGCATCAAAAAGAGCTGCTGATTAACAATACCAGAACCTTTGTTGCCGGCCAAGAGGCCAACAATGTACTGCTTTACGGCGAAAAAGGAACCGGCAAATCCTCTTCCGTCAAAGCGCTGTTAAACAAGTTTTACGAAGACGGTCTGCGCATGGTAGAGCTCAGCAAAATGCAGCTGGGCGATTACAAACTGGTTATCCAGTCTCTGCGAAAGCGTGGACAACGGTTTATTCTTTTTATCGACGACCTTTCCTTTGAAGATTTTGAAGTAGATTACAAATATATCAAAGCCAGCCTGGAAGGCAGCCTGGAAGCCCAACCTGAGAACGTGTTGATTTACGTTACCTCCAATCGCCGTCATCTGATCAAAGAAAATTGGAGTGATCGTCAAAGTTCGAATAAAGAAGTATACATTTCTGATACTCATCAGGAAAAACTGTCCTTTGCCGATCGTTTCGGCATTAGCATCAGCTACTATACACCCAATCAAGAGCAATACCTGAACATTGTAGAAGATCTCGCTAAAAAACGGGGTATCTTAATACCCAGCGAAGAACTTCGCAGACAAGCAATTCAATGGGAACTCGGCCATAATGGTCGTTCCGGCAGAACTGCTCAACAATTCATTACCGACCTGGGTGCAAGATCTTAGGATGTTTTGATAGCGGTAACAACAGCACCTTATGTATGGCGCGGGAGATGAGATGAAAAGTTTATTATTGGAAATGGGTAAATGGCCGTCAAAATAGCAGCCAATTTATCAGCATTCTATCTGGTTCGGGAAATGCAGAAAGTGTTTATTTATATCTGAGGAGGTAACTCTTTTGAGTAATAAGGTAGCTCTATTCTATAATCCAGTAGCCGGTGGAGGTGAATTTAAACGTAAACTAGACAGCGTAGTTCTCCACTTTCAGAATGCTGGCTTACAAATTATTCCCTGGCGGATAGTAAGTAATAACGAAATAATGGTTCAAGCTGGCAAAATTAGTTCCGCTGAATATCACAGTGTAATTGCCGCCGGCGGAGATGGCACAATTCATGGGGTTGTAAATGCCATGATGAAATTGAATATTGATGTGCCTCTGGGGATTTTTCCTGAAGGAACCGTTAATGACGTAGCCAGCTATCTGAATATACCAGATAAAACCAGTGAATACTGCAAGATAATTACTTCTGGAAATAAAAGTACCATAGATCTAGCCCAGGTTAATGACGAATATTTTATAAATGTGGCATCAGCGGGTTTGCTGGCTCAAACTGCTCATGAGGTTGATCATCATTTAAAAAATGTGTTTGGTAAAATGGCGTATTACATGAAAACATTAGAAAAGTTGCCTAAACTACAGCCTCTTCAACTTCATGTCAATGCAGACGGACAAGTCTATGATATGGAAATGATGCTTTTTATGGTGCTTAACGGGGGAACGGCGGGTGGATTTCAGGGACTGGTACCTCAAGCCAATATGAGTGATGGCATACTGGATTTTCTGGCCATTAAACCGGTACCCATACACCGTTTCACCCAGCTATTATATTATTTTAACCGGGGCTTACACCTCAAAGATAATAGTGTTCTTTATTTTCAGGCCAAACATTTACTGATTGATGTTGAACCACATATTGTGACTGATTTAGATGGAGAAAAGGGCCCTGATTTCCCCTGGGAAATAAGGACTATCTCTAATGCACTACAGATTTGGACACCATAATTCAGCAACACTGCTGCCCGGGAACAGCGGGGAAAGAACAACTGCGTTGTGTTAATTGTATGATCTTTCATTACTCGGGGAAACTATCATCCCTGCGTCAGCATTATCCCTCGGCTCACCGAAACTCAGCTTAAAAAGTCGCCTATAACCGATGGGTTTGGCGACTTTTCTATGCAAAATTACTCAACGCCCGACTTCAGGGTATTTTCTCACCCAGTATCGGGAGCCATCGGAATGTCAATGGCTTCATATGAGATTAGCTGGAAAACTCGACCAATGCGGAGAGGCAAAAATCTATAATAGATAAGCATAGATGACATTACATAAAAATGGATACGAGTTGCTGCACACAATTGGAAATCGAGTAGGCGGCTAAAACTGCCTCGCGGGTTCGAATCCCGCCCTCTCCGCCATTAAATTAAGGAATACCAAGGGGTTTCAGACTTTGAGCTGAAACCCCTTTTGATATTTTTCCCAATTTATGAGGCGGGGTAGCCAAATGGGAGAGAAGGGGAGTTTTTGTAATATCTAATTTTGGTATTGTAGTTGAGCGTCGGGTGGCTCTCCTAAAACGGAACCGTAGCTTAATTAGCCAGAAATGGTAGCGTTCATATTTGAAACAATGGGTCATATTATTTAATTGACGATTCCCTTGAATTCTTCTATAGTTTATGTAATATTATGGTGCATTTGGAATGGTAATCATGGGAGGCTAAAAAAGGAGGAGGAATATAATGGAAGCGACAATCAATAAATGGAACATGATTAGTAAGGCTTATAGAATGGCCTGGGCAGACGAAAAGTATAAGGATTTACTTTTAAAAGATCCGGTTTCCGCCTTAGAAAAGTTAGGAGTTCACTTGCCGGAGGGGAAAAAGATAGTTGTTTATGAAGAAACCGATGAATTAGTTTTCTTCCGTCTGCCCACTAAAGAGGTTATGCCCGCGCTAGATGAGGATAATAAGGCCAGATTGAGTTGGTTCGAAATCGTAAATAAATCGGTAGTAAACAAGGAGTTTAAGGAACAGCTTCTTGCCGAACCATTACGTGTACTAAAGGAAAATGGTTTTCCATTGCAAGAAGGAAAGAAAGTCCAGGTGGTTGTTGAAGAAGCTGGAACAGATATATTAGTCATTCCCCCCCGGCCTTATTCCAATGAATTATCTGATGAAGAGTTAGAGAATGTGGCAGGTGGAGGATCAGCATCTATAAAGTCCCGTTCTTCGACATGTTGCGAAACATATATACCACGTGATTCGAGGCGTGAAAGAAGAAAAAGAGGATGATATCAGAATCGGCTTTGTTGGACATTTCAATAAAATCCACTACAGCCTTTGAAAGAATTAATAATTTATATCCCAATTCCTTCTATAGTGAAAATTGTAACCCCTATAAAAATCAACAAATGGAACGGTGGTGCTTGAATTCTGCCAAAGGGGATTGGGATTTGTTCCAACAAAGGTTGTCCTGGGATAATATTGATATAAACAGTGCTAGAAAGGTGCTCGAACCGGGTTTCCAGAACATAGCCCAATCACCGCCATGGCTGCAGGATTTTACAGAAATACTAAAATCAATTGAGAGTAAAACTCCGGAAGAGTATCGATTTTTGTTTATAGAAGAACCGGTAGCGTTTGAAGAATTTTTTGCTCCTCTGGTGGCAGAGGTTAGCAATAAAATAGGATTTTGTTCTTATAATAAATGTGGTCTGCTGTCATATGAGGCCATAGCCGATCTTGAACGACAGCTATTAATTATGCTGAGTGAAGCTAGCAGCCATACTCTTTTACAGGAGTTCTACCTGTTTCGCCAAGTTGTTCAGTATGAAAAAGGAGTACCTTGCTTTATAAGCAATACCAATAAACCTAAAAGAGAAATATATAAAAAATTTTCCCGTTGGGAAAATTTTTTATATATTCTAGCCGAATATCCCGTACTTGTAAGTCTTATTGCTAATATCATTAATAATTGGCTGAGCTCAACGGAAAGGTTTTTATTAAGATTACAGCAGGACATAGAGCAAATAACAAAGTTATTTAATAAAGGGGAAACACTTGGGGAAGTAACCAACATTAGGTGTGGACTATCGGATCGGCATAACGGTGGTCAAACCGCCGCAGGGGTTCTTTTCGCCAATGGACTTGGAATTATATACAAACCTAAAGATGTAGGTTTAGAAAAAAGGTTTTTTGGCTTTCTGGCGTGGTTGAAGGCGAAAGATAACCAATTTTCTTTTAAAGTTCTTGATGTTTATGAGGGGAAGGGTTATGGGTGGGTAGAGTATCTGGAGCACCTGCCCTGCAATAATGAGGAGGAAGTAAAAGAATATTACCGGCGGGCCGGCCAATTAACGACGGTTTTATATCTCCTGGGCAGCATGGACTGCCATTATCAAAATATCATTGCTAGCGGAGATCAGCCCGTGCTAGTCGATATGGAGACTCTTCTTTCTGCCCGCTTTTTACCTCTTGAAAATCAATCCCCCGAGTCTGAATTAAGCTTTTCTTATGATAGCTTTTATTATTCGGTACTCGGTACTATGATGATGCCATCATGGAAGTTTCACAAGGATAATGCTTACGACATGGGAGGACTGACCGGACCGAGTGATAGGGATGATCCGTTTACAAGCAAAACCATCAAGGACATAAATACTGATGAAATGAGATTAGAAAATATCATATTCAAAGGGGAAGGTAGGGAAAATAGACCAGTTCTTCAGGGAAAAAGCATTACTCCTGAAGCATATATAGAAGAGCTTGTTGAGGGGTTTACATATATGTATCGATTTTTGCTGAGTAACCGTCTTGATATGATGAAAAAGGGAAGCCCTTTGGAACTATTCAGCAATACCAAGGTTAGAGTACTATGTCGTGACACTGCAACCTATGTGCGCATTATCGAAAAGTCCCTGGCTCCAGAATGTTTAAGGGATGGTGCTGAGCGCAGTATATCCCTCGAAGTACTCTGTCGAGCTTTTGTTGACAAATACGGAAAGCCAGATATGTGGCCGATTTTAGGGGAGGAGCGCCGGGCAATAGAGCAGCTCGATATTCCCTATTTCAGTGCTTCTTCCACCGGTACTTCAATATTTACATTTGAGGGACAGGAGATAAAAAACTGCTTAAAAAAAGATTTTATTAGTGAGGTTTATTTAAGGCTTGACATGCTTAGCGAGAAAGATCTGAAATGGCAGGCGAAGTTAATTAAAGAATCGATTATTTGCTGGTCAGCAGGGGAGGTCTCATTTAATAAAGCTTTATTTATAAAGGATAGAAACAAAAATAGCTCGCTTCTGGAACGCGCAGATTTGATCAGGAGAGCATGCTTAATTGCAAAAGAAATTAAAAGAACAGGTTTATATGAGAACGGTGAATTATCATGGGTGGCACCGAACTATACATTTAGGCAAAAACGCTACCAGATAGATTTTCTTGAAAATAATTTGTTTCAAGGCAGAAGCGGTATAGCCTTGTTTTTGGCAGCGTTAAGAAAGGTTACTGGAGAAAATTATTATACCAAACTTGTCGAAGCCGTTTTAAAACCACTATTGCGGATAGCCAAACGTTATCCGGAAAGAATTGTTACTAATAGTTCGGGAATTGAAGGATCGGTTATTTATGCACTTGTTCGGATAGGGAGATTTATGGAGGACCAATCGCTATTGGATTTAGCTGGTCGCCTAAGGGAGTATCTAATTCCCAAACCAGGTTGGAAAAGTAACGAATTAGACGTTGTTACAGGGTTATCTGGAGCAGTGCTGGGATTGCTTAGTCTTTATCAAGTTTCCGAGGACCCATCTTTACTGAGAGATTTAAACATTATGGGGAATGCGTTATTGAATAATCAGCCTGCAAACATTCACGAATATAGAATCTGGCAGGGCAAAGAGAAACGGTTCCAACCTGGTTTTGCACATGGGGTTTCAGGGATAGCATTTACTCTCTTGAAACTTTATGGAACATTAAGGGAATCGTCTTTTCTGGAAGCTTCCCGGGAGCTTTTAAATTTGGAATGTACTGCTTTATCCTGCAAGGAACAAGAATCACCAACCCTGGATTATTTGTACAACGCTTCAGAAAATGAAAATTTGGCATGCAGTTGGTGCAGTGGTCTCATGGGGGTAGGTATGGCGGCACTAGAACTTTTAAAGCATGCAGAGATTAAAGAAGCAAAAACCTGGCTGGATATGTCGGTAAAGAAGGCTGCCGAGTTGCCGCTTGATTGCATGGATACCTTGTATTCCGGTAACTTTGGCCGGGCTGACTTTTTAATAACAGCGGCAAAATGTTTACACCGGGAGGACCTGACAAACCAAGCAGAATCCCTGGCTTCGCAAGCTATCATCCGCAGCAATAAAAACAATGGTTTTGGCTTATATTCTGGAACCCTGGAACAAATGTACCACCCCGGGATGTTTACGGGTACAGCTGGGATCGGATATCAATTGCTGAGAATCGCTGATCCAGAATTAGTTCCATCGGTACTTTTCTTTGAGTAAACGCCCTTTATTATTCGTCAATACATAATATATTCGGTGAAAAGGATTGGTAACTTATGAATAACCGAGACGAAGGTGAGTTCCCTCTTTGGGGGATATATTTTCATGTAACCTCGGCATGCAACATGTCCTGCAGTTATTGTTATTCCTCACCCTCTTTTAACCCCATTTCCGACGAACTAACAAAAGAGGATTACGATCGTATTTGGCCAGATGTAGCCGCTTTAAAACCTAGTCAGGTTATTTTTACCGGCGGGGAGCCGTTACTACGTCCAGATATGATGGATATAATTAGAGGTCTAAAAGAAGCTGATAAAGACCACGCTATCAGCCGTTGTTTGAACACGAATGGAACGCTTATCACACCTGATTTGGCAAAAAAAATGCTTGAATTGGTAGATCATATTCGTGTAAGTTTGGATGGTCCCAGCGCAATAAACGATAAATATCGCGGTCAGGGCAGTTTTAATACAGCCCTGGAAGCACTGGATATATTAAGCAATGTGGGATTTGAGCCTCGTGTTACAATAACAGTTAGCAAGATAAATTTGCCATATGTTAAAGAGTTTGTTCAATTCATGTTGGATAGAGGTATCAAAGACATTAAAATAAACGTATTGAGAGCCATGGGCAGAGGAAAAGATTATTCAGAATTTATTTTAAGTCCTGAAGAAATGGAAAAGGTTAACGAAGAGACGCTTCAACTAATTGCTCCAGACAAACAGCTTTATAAAGAAGAGTGGCGCACTACCTGTAACGTAGGCAGGTTTATTGATGTAACCCCAAACGGAATGGTATCGCCATGCCATGTCCTCAGGCAATATAAGGAGTTTCAATGTGGCAACCTGAGAGACATGCCTCTAATAGAGATGTGCAGCAATGATAGACTAATGGGACAGCTGGCGAATCTCAATTTTACTGAACTGGTTAAAGAGGATTGGGGATTAGCTTCTATACTTGACCCTTACAGTTGTATGGGAGATGTATATGGGAAGTTTTGTGAGAAACCCGTCTGGAAGAAAATAATTACGCTTATGCAAATCTAAAATATCCAATAAACAGGTCCATCTGTAAAGATAATCCTTCCTAATTTGAACAAGATGATACTTATATAGCTTTACCTAGAAAGGCCAATTAATAAATGGAGGGACGATATGGAATCCAGTTTATTCAGGAAATCATCCTTGGAACGCATTTCCTCACCGGAGAGGCTGAATGAATACATAAAAATAACAAACCCCGGGATCTGGAGCATACTTTTGGCTTGTATTACTCTCTTGATTGCCGTGGGTTTCTGGGGTTTTTACGGCAACATTCCTGATAGTGTAAGGGCTGACGGAGTGATATTTCCACAAGGAGGTGTTACTGCGGTAATACCCTCAAATGGTGGGCGTATTAGTGATATGCGGGTCAAAGTTGGCGATTTTGTTGAAGCTGGACAAATTATCGCTGTTATACCCCAGGATAATATCATAAGTCAGTTGAACGAGCTGAGAGGGACGGTTAATCCTGATGAAAAACAGATTTCTGCCTTAAGGAGTGAATATGAAAGCAGATCCTTGATTGTGTCTCCTGTTTCAGGAATTGTTCTTTCAGCCAAGTCTGTTAACGAAACGGTTTCCTCTACCGAAGCTATTGCTGGAATTGTAAAGCAGGAAAAATATGCTGATGACAAGCAAATCA
>JAQUUV010000016.1 GCA_028693695.1 Syntrophomonas sp. | reverse complement strand
GGATGTGGCGGAATTGGCAGACGCACCAGACTTAGGATCTGGCGCTGCGAGGCGTGGAGGTTCGAGTCCTCTCATCCGCACCATAAGGAATTTAGAGGCTTTCGGGCCTCTTTATTTTTTGCCCATTTACCGCTTAAGTGCAAAAAAGTGCAAAATGCTTTTATTCTTTGGTATGATTGGGAGAAATACCTGCTTAAATATATCAATCTAAATAATGCCGTTAAATTGGGCATTAAAAGTATTTTACAGATAATTTACAGATAATTTTTAGATAAAAAAGATTTTATTTAGATAAGAATCTGTACTTAATCATCATTATATAATACCCATTGGGGTTTCTTGGCAGATTCTTTATTCCGAATACTCTTATCTTTTCGAGACATGGTATTGAGCAGATTATGAATTTTATTTTGCTTCTGCTTCTCGTCCAGCGTATCGGAAAGCTTATTCATTAATAATTCGTCAATATCCTGGCGACTGGCGGAACCAAAAGTCCTAATGTGGCTTATAATCCATTCTTTATAAGTAGAATCATCGAAAGCCCGTTTTTTAGTATAGGCTGCCTTATCCCCAGTTACAGCTGCTACGCTAGCCGAAACATAGTAATTTGGTTTTCGCCCCTCAATTAGTTTTCTAGCTTTCAGTGTTTTAATATCATCCTGCTTTAATTCTGCCGTTCTCCCTTTCTGTACCTTATCAAGGCAGATTACAGTAGGCAGATCCAGATCCAACTTGTTTAATAAAAGGCGGGTGTAATTTTCATTTAAAATACGGCCCCATATTCTTACTTTAACCCGTTCTGGCTCATCAAGCTCATAATCAGGCAAAGGAAAGAACCGCTCCCTTTGCTTAATAAACATACGTTTAATTCCACTTCCGTAAGCATCAATCATATTTAAGTTCACCATGGCCTGCACCAACAACGGATTGCGATAACTTTCAGGAGGAGCATCACGAGTAATAACTGCCTCAACCGAACCCGGTAAAAAGGTACCGACATTGGTAAAAAGCAAATAATCTGGAGTTTCCACAACATTGATTCTCCCACTCAATTGATAATCCTGATGAGCAATACAGTTGTGCAGAGTCTCTCTGAGGACATACTCCTCATATTGTAGAATCTCGGTAGGAAATAAAGTATTACCGGGTAGATAACGATAGGTCAGGTTTCGAATCAGTTCGAAAACACGATCAGAATTCAACAGGAAGGGAGGCCCAAAATGCCGATAATCCTTCTCTATGTCATGTTCATCTCTCAGCACCCAGGTAAGCCAGGCTTGAGCAGGGCTAATGAAGTGTTGTGCTTCATCCCTTCCTAATAATACAATCGCCGCCCGGGTTATCTTCCCCTGATAAGCCAACCTTAGTTTGCTGAGAAATAGCATATCATCCCACTTGTCTACCTCTGCCGCTAGGCGGTTGTTCTTAATTTTAAATTCCTGGCGAGCTCGTGCCAACGCTTCCGGATCAAGATCTTCTACTCTTGCCTCCGGGCAATATTCTGCGGACCAATCCCTCCGGCGAGGCTGGTTACGTATTTGGTCTATTTCTTGCTGATTCAATAGCCCAATATTTTCCCCAATCCTGCCATACAGGCCCCCTTTCCATTCAACCGGCAGGCCCAATGGTGCAGCTGGGATTTGGAACATTAATACTCGGCCATTTGGCAGCATCAATTCATAAATCTCAATAAAGCTAATTCGATTAGTGGTATGCTGGGCTATTTGGGCTTTTAACTTTTCTAAACTGGTACGGGTATTTTTATATGCCGTCCCTACGACCTTCCGGGGCGGTTTGTCAGTTACACCCAGAATTAACCAACCATAACGGAGTCCCTTCAAATTAGCTTCATTACTGAGCGCAGAAAAATATCTTCCCATGTTTTCTAAGTCAAACTGGGCCTTGGCCTCCTTGAATTCCAGCCATTCAGTTTCCGTCGGTAAAGCCATCATCTCATTTAAAATACGAATAAGCTCTTCCTGTTCGATCACCGTCTTACCTCCTCCCCTTCAAACAATATAAGCACTGGCCAAAAGCCTATTCCATCTCTAGCTCTTCCAAATCAATGCCATCCAGGAGCTCTTTTAACTTCTTCAATTCCTCGTTATTCAAGGTAATCCCCTTACCCATTTTTTCATGCTCCGGCCCCCAGTCGCGGATATCAATTTTGGGCTTGCGCTCGTTCCAGCTAACCAGATTTATTTCCTTCTGCCAGCCCCTTGGAGCCTTCGGAGAGAACGCCCAGCGTTTTGGTTATCTCATATTTTAAATCCGCCATAATAACCTCCTTAAACGATTTGTTTTTTCACATTGCATTGCTACTTTCTTGTCTAGTCTAGGAATAAATAAGTCGTTTCTCCCTGAGCATTTTCTTTTTGAACGAAACATTATAGGCTGATAAACTATTGTGCCTGCACCATAGAAATAATACCCTATTGATGCAGGCGGATTTCTTAAATTTTCCCCATAATATTGAGCAGGGTCTGGTAACTGTCAACATCATGGTATTTGACCTTGCTGGTTGATAAATGGTTAAATAGCCGTTTTGCACAATCTATTTTAGCTCTTTCAATTGGGCGAGTTTGCAGTGTTTCCATGGTGCCTTTGGTTTCGGCAATGAAATAAATATGCTTCACAGTGCCTTCATTAAAAGCAATTGCCCAGTCCGGCGAGTAATTACCAACCGGAGTCGGAATGGAGAAGCCTTTCGGTAGTTTGGCATATACGCAAACCTCGTTGGCTCGGTCCATATTTTCAGCAAAACGGCGCTCAACGCTCTTTTCAGCGGTGCCATCAGTAAATACATAATCCTGAATATGTTTCTTGGCTCGAAATGCTTTAGTAAAATCACCCAGAACCTTTTTCGGAGTAAAAATGCTGCTGTCGTATTGCTTTTCAATTTGATCATAGGAAATGTGCTCAACGATCATGGTGGCCTTTTGCTCCTTGATTAGACGTATCGCTTTGGTAATAAACTCTTCCGGGTTGTCTCTGAACATGCCAAATCTCGGCTTTTCAATACCTGCTAAAATAGTTGCAACAGTACGGCGGGTCAGGGTGGTTCCATCGGCAATTTTTCCTACCAGGTCGTATTTGATCTGGCTCATTTCCGCATGCCGCAGGGTTTCTGTTGTTGCTGCTTCACAGACGAAGCTATCACCACGGGCGATCGCATACGCATCCAGGTCTGTAGTCTGTTGACCAGTTGTAACCGTGTATTGAAGCTGGGAAACAAACATTTTTTCGTTAATGTGTTTTATGGCCTTTTTAATTAACTCCTCACTTTCAAACTCAACGGTATATGCATACTGATGGTTGATATAACCCCATAATATCTGAAATTCCTTCTTGTAAAAATTATCATTGAGGGCGTTCTCTTTAATCTTGGTAGTATTGCCGTTTTCGATCATTGCATCCAGAACACTCTCATCAAAGACGCTCTGAACTAAAGTGTGAACACCTTCACCAAGAGCTGCAAGGGCTTCAGGGAGATGAGCCAGACAATTGTTTTCTAAATCGGTTCGGTAGGCTTCGGTTACGTTATCGTTGTCATCGATATAATCGTTTTTAAGCAGATAACGATAAATATCCCTGGCCTGCTTGGCATCCAGCACAACCGGCTGCTCTCCGACCATAATGGTCTTACCCGTAAAGTATTCCTGAGTTGCCTTAGACGGACGATCATATAAGGCTTCTTTGATTCCGGTCTGTAAATCAGCTACGAAGTGTTTATATCCCTCGCTGGCAATAACCGTAAGCATATTGATGGAATGGACATCGTCACCATACCGCTCAGAATCCATTCGATCACCATTTTGATTAACACAAATACGAAGACCGCGACCGACTTCCTGGCGCTTTTGGGTCGGGCTTATGCCGCCATGTTTTAAAGTGCAAATCTGAAAAACATTCGGGTTGTCCCAGCCTTCACGCAAAGCGGAATGGGAGAAGATAAAGCGTACCGGTTCCTCAAAGCTGAGCAAACGTTCCTTGTTTTTGAGGATCAAGTCATAGGCAGAAATATCATCGCTCTCTTCGCTGCCTCGTTTAGTGGCACTGTCTACCTTATGACCGTGTTTGTCTATGCTGAAATAACCTGCATGGGTTGCATGCGGCTCAATACTTTTTAAGTACCTGCTATAGGGTGTATCCTCCAAAGTAATGTAATCGCCCTGTACATTGATATACTCCTGTTCAAACATAACACCGTATTCGGAGTTAACCTCTTCACCAGCCTCATTATACAAACGATACTTGGCAACTTCATCGATGAAAAATAGGGAAAGGGTCTTAATTCCCAGTTCAAACAGATGCTGTTCTTTCTCAAAATGTGAGATTATAGTCTCCCGGATTTGAATCCGACGCATATCCTTTTCGGAAACATCACCAACGACTTCGCCACGAGATAATATCTCGCCGTTGGTAAAGGTTACAGTGCTGCGTATGGGGTCGATATCGCTGATACGATAGCCCTTGTACTGTTCCATATTGTTGGAAATGGCGTAAAGGTCATCATCCACACCAAGAATGCGGGGTTCACGGTTGATGGATTTTTGATACTTGATTTCCAGTTCGATTTTTGCCATGGGAGGCTTTTTAGGCGAGATCAAGATATTTTCCAGGAATAGATATTTATCTGCACCTCGTAAATTCTTCAACTCAAACCCTTTGACTTCAATCTTCTTAACCAGTCGTTTATTATAGGCATCCACCGCATCCAAAACATATACCAGGTTATGATGCTGAGCGTGGGTGGCAGAGTAATTCAAGCAGAACAAAGGATTAAATTTTTTTAAAGCTTCCTGAGTTCTCTCGCCACCCATCTTTTGCGGTTCGTCCAGAATCAGAATTGGGCGGTTGGCTTTGATGACATCAATCGGCCGGCGGCTGCCGAAATCATCTAATTTTTCATAAATGCGGCGAGCTTCTTTACTTCTGGCGTCTTCTTTCATGGAAGTATTGAACGCTTGTATATTGATGATCATGACGTTGATTCCGGCACTGGAACTGAAATTGTCCAGCTCGGACAGGTTTTTGCTGTTGTAAATAAAAAACCTTATCTTTTTACCGTAATGCTCCATGAAGTGCTCCTGGGTGATTTCAAAGGACTTTTTTACGCCTTCACGAATCGCGATAGATGGAACCACCACGATGAATTTGCTCCAGCCGTATTGCTTGCTCAGCTCAAAGATGGTCTTTATGTATACATAAGTTTTACCGGTACCCGTCTCCATCTCCACATCCAGACTACAAGCCCCCAAATGGCCGACCAGGCTGTCTGACTGTTTGATATTGTTGAGCACTTGCATATTGCGAATGCTTAGCAGCAGTTGTTCAGGTTTTAATACCAGGTTGGCATTTTCGAAGCCAGTTGCGGCCTCATCCTGCAAAGGTTCCTGAGCTAATAATATTGTTCCCTGGATATGCTGCGGCTGCGGCTTTTTCACGATGCCCAAATCACGCACATAGCTTACCCGTTCGGTAAAAGGCTGTCCGGCAAAGATATTAACGACACTATTTACGGAATCAGTTTGGTAGGGTTGAATTTTGAATTTGAATTTCATTCTTTCTTCACCGCCTCGATAGACTGCGTTTCTTTCTCCAAAAGTTCCAAATTTGCATCCTGTATTTTTCTGTGCGAGTCAAACAGTTCATATTGCTGCTCAGCTAGCTGTTTTGCTACTTCCGCAGATACCTTGCCCGCATTTTGCAGAACTTCGCGGCCTGTAAATCTCAAAAACGCATCTAATTTTTCTTCCCAGTCTGCCATGTGCATTTCAATATGCTGCTTTGCCTGATCTTCCGCATATTCAAGATACATTGTTACGATACGGTTCAGCCCTGAAATCTCATATTCATTTAGATAGTTCTTGGCAATATCAATATCACCTTTCCTCACTTTTGCCCCCTTGAAGGATGTTAAACCCATATTAAGCATGGAGGCATCTGCACGTGAGGCAATAAGTTCTGCGGCAGTATAACCGTGTACGCTATAGTGCATTTTATTTTGAACTGTTTTAAAAAAAAGTTGTGTGCTTTGTAGCTTAGGGTCATAGTCCACTGAGGTCTGATAAATATCTTGAATTTTTTGATAAAAGCGCTTTTCCGAAGAACGAATATCTCTGATACGTTCAAGTAACTCATCAAAATAGTCAGCACCAAAGGGCTGGGGATTCTTTAGCCGTTCATCGTTCATAGCAAAGCCCTTCTTACTATACTCCGTCAAAATACTTGATGCCCAGTTGCGGAAATGGATACCGACGTTGGAACGGACACGATAGCCAATGGCAAGAATCATTTGAAAGTTGTAGTGTTTGACCAATCGTTCTACTTTTCGATTGCCCTCATTTTGAACTTGTAAGAGTTCCTTACAAGTTGCATCTTCCACTAACTCAGCGTCAGAATAGATGTTTTTAATATGCATGGTTATGTTTTGGGGCGATGTTTGGTATAGATTGGCCAGATTCTTTTGTGACATCCAAATCGTATCTCCTTCAAAATAGACATCGATTTTGGTATCACCTTTTTCATTTTGATAAATTAAAATTCTACCAAATTCCTGTTCGCTCATTTTTACAGCACCTTCCTTACCGTAGTCGGACTGTAAGTTGCGAAAATCTGTTCAAAGTTGGTGGCGACACTGTCGCTGGCCATGGAGCTGTCGCGGAACACGGCATAATAAGGCTGCTTTTCGGCTATTTCGGTAATGACTTCGCTGGTCACATTGTAGTCAAAGCATGCCAGCAGATAACCGTCGGCTACGTTAAATACCATCTTGCCGCCGATTGTTGTTTCTTCAATTTTGCTGGACAGCAGTACCCCCAGATCCAACATAACCTGGAAGAGCAGATCTTCCGCAGTGCGATCAGGTCTGATGTTGTCAGCAAACAGTAGCATCTTATCCTGCTCATATTGGGCAGGATTGTAGTACACATCCTGCATGTTGGTTGAGTCAACCTTTAGAACCCTGAAACCGATATCAGGTACCTTTTGGTCTTCGCCAAGTTTCAGTTGGGATTTAGATTGCTCGATTTCGCTGATAATTTTTTTGCCCGCCCGGCGGATACGCTCTTTGCCGATTTCGCAAATGTTTTTGTAGCCCGCCTTAAAAGCTTCCGATTTTTCTTCAGTTTCTTCTGGTAGCTGTACCATGATGAATTTGCGGTTGCCATCGTCTTCGGCATTTAGCTGCATAACGGCATGGGCAGTTGTGGCGGAACCAGAGAAAAAATCTAGGATTATATCCTCTTTAGTATCGTCTATTAAAGAAACTAAATACTTAATGAGGTTACTTGGTTTAGCAAAGTCAAAAGCAATTTTGAGTTCTTTAAGCTCTTTTGCACTTTGCCTATTTTCATATCTTGAAATAAAGTTTGTCGGTGTTTGTCCTTCATCTTCCCTATTTTTTAACCATATTTTTGTATATACATTCCACTTTGCCGGCGTACTATCTGGAGTGATTAGAACTTCATTTTGGCTTTCAATAAAAACAAGATTACCTCTGGCTTTCTCTTCAAGATATCTGTCACTGCTCCATCTCCAACACCCGTCAGTTTGGTTTGGTAGTACTTTGTACCCGTCTTTGACTTGTTCAGGCATAGCTGTCCCTGGTGGAATCACAAAAGTCCCATCGGGACATTCAATATAATATCTCTGGTTTGGACGTGCATCCAAAGAGGATTGGTAAAGTCCGAATGGTCTATATCGTTCGCCTTTTCGTTCTCCTTCAGTTTCGATTTTGTTATACAGTTTATCTATTAATTTTTGATCTAACTCTCCTTTAAAATCGCCTACAACAGATATGTTTTTTGCATAGACTAAAACATAATCAATATTTGGAGAAAAAAATCTTCCTTTGTTACCACCCGTTTTCATTAACCGAGGCACAATACCTATGCAATTAGTTGCTCCAAACACCTCGTCACACATCTTCTTAAGGTTTGACACTTCACCATCGCCTATAGATATGAAAATAACCCCGTCAATTGTCAGCAAATCCTTTGATAATTTCAATCTAGGATAAATCATGTTCAACCAATCGGTGTGGAATCGTCCGTTACTATCTAAATTGGCGACAAGACGATAACCGTCTTCATCATACTGCCCACTGTTAGCCAAATATTCATCAGTATCTTGCGCAAAGTCATCCTCATAAACAAAATCATTTCCAGTATTGTATGGCGGATCTATGTAAATCATCTTCACCTTGCCCAGATAGGTTTCTTGCAAAAGCTTCAGTGCATCAAGATTATCTCCCTCTATGTAAAGGTTTTCGGTACCATCAAAATCCACGCTTTCCTCCCGGCAGGGGCGCAGGGTTTTGGCAATAGGAGCATTTGCAAGCAGAATAGAATTTTTCTTATCTGGCCAGGTAAACTGATAGCGTTCCTCTGGACCTTCCACCACAAAGCTGGACAGCTCCTGGCGCAGTACATCAAAGTCAATGGCAGGCTCAACGATGGCAGAACCATCATCCTTATAACCTTTAATAACCTCAGTCAGCGCGTTGGGGAACAGTGCTCCGATTTTTTCGATATTCTCATCTACTTTATTCACAGAGTGCATTTTCAGCTTATTCATTTCCTTATTCTCCTTTTTCTCCGGCTAAAAGTTTCTTTAAGACCTGAAGCCGGGTATATAGTGCCTTGGGGCTATAATTCGGATAATTTTGTGCGGTTAAAATCTTTTTTTTGCATAGGACAATGAGTCTTGTTTTCCCGGCCCCGTACTGAGCAAAAACTGTCAATCTCTACTCTTCATTATTTTCAATACTACTAGCCAATCTATCAAAATCAGACTGAAAAAGTCTATCCTGAATAATACGGTATTTTTCGAACTCACTCTCTGCGAATTCCTTCGCAATAGCAGCACTCACCTTTCCTGCGTTCTCTAATATATCTTTTTCATTGAATTGCAGGAATGCGTTTAGCTTCTTGGCCCAGTCCTCCATTGTCATCGGGATATTTTTCTCTGCCTGACTTTCTGCGTAATCAAGATACATCGTTACGAATCGATCTAAAGATTTTAGTTCTTTTTCTTTGAGGTAGTTTTTGGCAACAGAAACATCGCTTTTTACAATTTTACCGTGCGGTGCATTTTTCCAAGTCATTAGACCCATATACTCCTTAGTGCTGTCGGCTCTGTTATAGATAACCTCTGCTGCAGTACTGCCATGAATGGCAAAATGCAGCTTGTTTTGAACGGTCCTAAAGAAATCCTTGGTTATTTTTGTCTGTGGATTATAGTCTAAAGCAGTTGCATAAATATCTGTAATTTTTTGATAGAACTTTCTTTCACTCGCCCGTATCTCTCTAATTTCTTCAAGCAACTGGTCGAAATATTCCTCGTTTAAGAAAGTTCCATTTTTTAATCGTTCTTTATCCAAAACATATCCACGAATTGCAAAATTCCGCAGCACTCCTGTTGCCCATTGCCTGAACTGTGTTGCTCTTAGCGAATTGACACGGTAGCCAACAGATATAATGGCATCAAGATTATAAAAATTTGTATTGTAGTTTTTTCCATCAGAAGCAGTTATTCGAATTTTTCGAATAACTGCTTCTGCGCTTAATTCCTCGCTTTTAAATATTTCTTTCAGATGATAATTTATCGTATTCACTTCTACACCAAAAAGCTCGGCAATCAATTTTTGGGTGAGCCAGACTGTTTCATCCTCAACACGAACCTCTATTGTGTTTTCATTTGCTTGCGAAGCAAATATTAAAAATTCGGCTGTGCTATTTCTAATTTGCAAAGATTTTTTCGTTTTTCCATCATTCTCTTTCATCGCAGTCCCCCCCTCCCGTACTCAGATTTCTTTCTCCTTTATAACATCATAATAAAGCTCTCAGTCCGGCTTCATTTTCA
The DNA here is from genome assembly GCA_028693695.1 of Syntrophomonas sp. GTDB lineage: Bacteria > Bacillota > Syntrophomonadia > Syntrophomonadales > Syntrophomonadaceae > PHAA01. Next base: position 11,328 of record JAQUUV010000016.1, on the reverse strand, counting down.
ATTGCCTCGAATTCGAGGCAATTGAAACCCGAATTATTTATTTGACCCATTTCATTCTCATTCTCTTTTTTCTTCGGCTAAAAGTTTCTTTAAACCCTGAAGCCGGGTATATAGTTCGAATTGCTTTTTAGGCTGTTTCTCATTGCGGGAAAGCCGTTCCAATTTATCAATTTCCCTTTGCAGTCTAAGGATGCTATCCTGCCTTTTCAACCTCTCTTCAATTGCTAATTCTGCATTTTGCATTCCAAATTCTGCATTCTCAAAAGCGATCTGCTCGATAAAGCCTTCCCATACGCTATCGAGATTGAGGCCTTTGGCATCCAGTTTTAGGTCGGTAAGCGGCATCCAACTGGTCATGTAAAGCTTGCTGTAGTACAAAGCCAACTGTCCCTGTTCCTCAGATTTTAAAAAGAAAAGCAACTTATGTGCATTTTGCCGGGCTATATTTTCTACAATACGATAGTCCATTTCCTGCTTTTTCAGTTCAATTGAGAGGACCAGAATTTCGGATACCTCTGCACCTTTTTCAATATTTATTGTATCCGGTGATAGTTTGTACTCCATAACAATGCGTTTCACATCCGCTACGAATTTATCACGGATTTCGCTGCTTAAGCTAAGCCGTTTATAAAATGCCTCTTTCGGCATGATTCGTCCAACGGCAGCCTTGCTTGGAAAAGTCAGCACCCTATCACCACCATAAAGCAAATTAGTTCAAAGTCATCCAGGCCTGAAAAGCTGCCAGTCAAAAAAGTCGTTTGTCCCTCATTGAAGAAGCTGTCCAGATCACTTTCTTCCTTAACGCGGATAATCGAAGCAATCGTTTGCTGGAGCAAGCCCGATACCCGCTCCATTTTTTTGCCATCGTTGGTTTCATTATTAAAGATTTGGCATGCATCCATATCAGGTGTATTATTGCCGCGGGAGTGATGACGCATAATATCAAGGGTAGCTTTCGGTTCCAGATGATTGCAAATGACCTCTCCATCCTCACCAATGTATACCATATAAAACGGATGCAGGCGGTTTTGATTTTCGATGTCAACCGCTTTATTTACGTTCTTTAATACAAAAATCACTCCAGGCTTTTCGCCGCGCACTACCGCATGAATGCCAAATGGAGTCCGGTCCAGATTCGGATGTTCCTTAATGTAGGCCAGCAAGTCCATACGAAATTCATTGAGTCCCAAATCCATGATAGAGATCCCTGTGGTCATATCTTCCAGGTCTACTATTTCGTTCTGCAGCTTTTCCAACTGTTGGCGGCGATAGGACAAATCGCCGTTTTCATCCTGATTAATATAGTCGTCATCACCTGTGGATGTCATGACCGAGATCCGCATTCTCGTTTCAACGCGGCTTTTCAGGTTTATATAATCATCCAAAGTCAAATCCGGCCAGAAGTTTACCAGCTGAATCACCTGGTTCTTGCTGCCGATACGGTCAATACGTCCAAAGCGCTGAATAATACGTACCGGGTTACAATGGATGTCATAGTTGATTACCCAATCACAATCCTGCAGGTTTTGCCCTTCTGATATGCAGTCCGTTGCCATCAGGATATCAATATTATGATGATCATTGGACATGAACAGTGACTTCTCCTTAGAGATTGGAGAGAAGCAGGTCAAAATAGTATTCATATCAATTGGAAATTTAGGGATTGTCGTTCTTCCGTCAATTGACCCTGTTATTAAGGCGCTGTTCAGGCCAAATTTAGCTTTCACAAAAGCGCTGACATTTTCATATAAGTACTCTGCTGTATCAGAGAAGGCGGTAAATATAATTATTTTTTTATTATCTTTGTTAATGGGGTTCATGATTTTCTTCTCTATAACATGCAAAAGCTCATTCAGTTTATAATCGTATTCTGGTGTAATCTCTTCAACCATCATCAGCAGCATTTCAAGGATTTCCAAATCAGCCTTCAAATTACGCTGCCATGACAGGTAGTCCATATCACGAAGATCAATTTTAAACTTTTTACCGACATTAAAAATATCTAAATTTTGATCATCCAGATCAATATCACCAAAGTCATTTATATCCCGCACCGCAACTTCCGAACCGGACAGGAAGCTGTTCATAATATCCAGGGTGTCATAAATTTGATCATAGATACGTTTTACAGTTAGCTTGAAGGAATGAACCGAGCTTTCCATTCTCTTGAGTAAGTTAATGCTCATCAAACGACGAATTCCTTCTTCACGTCCACTTTGGGATAGCCGTTTGCTGTGTTCCGAATCCAGATCCACATATTTGCCCAGCTTGCTGGCCAAGATACAATTACTCGGCGTATAAATCGATAAATTTAACTGCATTAGCTGCTCATATATCTGCTCGTAGTTAATGGCATTGTTCAGCGTCGTCAGTTTTGGACGTAGGGAGATCGGCTTATTTCGCTCTGGGAAACCACCAATTTCCGAGATATCATAGTAACGCGTTATATGTTTCCGCGAACGGGCAATGGTCACGCTGTCCAATACCTCAAAAAAGTCAAAATCCAGCTGCTTCAGTAAAGAGGAAGTAGAACGTAGTTCTAGTGGTTGTTTACTCCATGCATTGAACACTTTCTGAGCCTGACGAAAAATGGTATCAATATCTGATTTGGTATTTAGTTTATCGTTGATCAATTCCGATCGTCCCTCATAAGCCAGGGCCAGTTGGTTGCGAAGATCATAGAAACGATTATTAACGGGTGTAGCCGACAGCATTAAAACCTTAGTTTTTACACCAGGGCGAATGACTTTATACAGTAGCTTCAAATAACGGTTTTCTTTTTCATTGTCTTCTCCAGAAACAGACCCTCCGTTGCGGAAGTTATGCGATTCATCAATTACCACCAGATCGTAGGTGCTCCAGTTAATTCGATCAAACGGCAAACCGGTAGCTGATTCTCCACGTTCACGTGACAAATCTGTATGAAAAAGAACATCATACCTCAAGCGATCTTTAGCTAGTGGATTGTTGATTAGTTTCCCGCGATAGGTCATCCAATTGTCTTTCAGTTTTTTGGGGCAAAGAACAAGTACATTTTTATTTCGGTTTTCATAATACTTAATTACTGCCAGCGCAGTGAAGGTTTTACCAAGACCAACGCTGTCTGCTAAAATGCAGCCATTGTACTGTTCAAGTTTATTTATTATGGCCAATGCGGCATCCTTTTGAAAATTATATAGCTTGTTCCAGATCAGACTGTTTTTGAAACCAGTAGCCTCGTTAGGAAGAATGTCTTCGGAAATATCTTCAAGAAACTCGCTAAAAATGTTTTGAAGAGTCACGAAATAAATAAGTTCAGCAGAGTTTTCCTGATAAACAGCCGAAATATATTCAATGACTTCTTCCGTCACATCCTGAAGACGGCTCTCATCATTCCATATACTCTCGAAGAGGCGAATGTATTCGCTGCTAAATGGAGCTTCAAATTTATTCACCATATTATAGACATTGCGACCACGCTCACAACCAATATCAACAGTTGTGAATCCGTTTAAAGGCATGTAGGTTAGCTGCTGATCAGGCGGCGTTTGCACATTGAGAAATCCCCCCATGCTGTCTTGTGTAGAGTTTGATTTAAAGGTGACCTTTTTACGAATCCAATCAGCACATTCCCGAGCAATTGCTTTTTGCGACAACTCATTCCTTAACTTTACCTCGAATTCAGTACCATAAAGGCTTCTTTCCCTATGTAATCGCGGAATATAAAATTCCCGTTTTTCCTTGGGAGACTTTTCGGTTACAAATGTGGGCGATGTAAATATAAAATGCAAGGAATCAACCTTACTTAACTGACGCTTCAATTCCTGATATGCATAAATCGAAAAACAAGAAGCCGCAATAGAAATACGACTTCCCGGAGTAATGACTTGTACTAAATCATCCTTTACTATTTTTGTTGTATTGTTAAATACTTCCACGATAAAATTCCCCCCAGATGATATCATACAAAAGTATCAGTCCCATAGACTAATATAGTTACAACACGCGCGTTTCACTGAGGTTAATAATGATTCCAGTGAAGGCATAATGTCTGAATTATTAGGAGATTCAAAATTATTGGTTGTCAATCTATAAATATTCAAGTTGCATCCCACCGGGGCAAGCCCCTCCGCCCAGGGCTTCGCCCGCGCTCCGGGACGTGCCCCTATCCCGCTCCGTGCCATGTCCTCCACTGCATTACGCTGCGCAGTTCCGCTCTATTCCGGACTACGTCCTCCACTGAGCTACACCCTGCGCTTCATTCCGTTCCAGACATAGCCCTTCCGCTCGCTGCTCGCCCGCTCCTTCAGGTTCCGCCTGGAATAGTGGTGCGGAACCCGAACCAGCTCCCCGATGTTATGCTGGTGGTTGGGAGAACGCTGACGACATCCAACCGCCCATCATCCGATAATGGGGATTATGTAACCCGTTGGGACGCTGGCGCTTTACATAATTTCGCATTATCCGAAGTTGAGGCTACCCCGGCTCCGCACGTCCCTCCAGGCTACCCGATCGGCGCTCACCCTCGTGCGCTGCGCGATTGTAAGACTCGGATGTTCGCGGCCTTCCGGGACATGCTCCACCTCGCTGCCCACCCGCTCGAACCGGCTGCGCTTACGCTTCGCTCTCTGTACCAGCTCCCCGGTGATAGTTTTTTAAGTTTACCGCTCCTTCGGAGTCTCACGGAGTGATATATGGCCCTCGCCGGAACCCTATTGTCGCCAGTCCCTGAGGTTACCCCCAATAACCGGAATGAGCGGGGGAAACAAAATTGTACCGTCTCCATTATAAGCGGTAACAGTTTCCCTGCGGCGGGCTTAGCCCAACCTTGACCGCTTATAACCGCCGGAGCAGCAACATTATTGGTGATCATCAGCGAACATCAAGAGTACCCGCAACTTTAATAGTGACCAACGGGATCACCGGTGGTACCCGAAGGGTGAAGGGTGAAAACCTGCCCCCGCCCTCCTAAGAACATCTATTCCCTTGGTGCTTTACGTTAATTATTGTTGACTAAATTCTATTATATCTTACAAATACCTGCAAAATTTGGTAATTAATTTTCTTTCGAGCGTTTCAGTGTTTATTAATTCACGCCCATCCTCCCGAACATCCATTCCCATTTGTGCTACAATAGTATATATAGTGGCATTTACAGGTACTAATCAAGCATGTTCTTAAGTCCCTGTTTTTTTGTAGCAGGCGTGATGTTTCAGGGATATCGTAAGGCAGGGGAGAATAAGAATGGATAAAAAAGTTGAAGAAATTCATGGCCAGCTCATAGCTTTTTACCCGGTATATACCGCCGAGGGTAACATGACCAGGCTAATATTTAACACTGATGGGCAAAAACTAATAAGCAGCAGCACCGATCCGCGACAGGTGGAGAGTGTTAAGCGCGCCCTGGCGCGCTGCAAGCATTTTCATAACTTTAATAATATTTGCAGAACCACGAGCGTCAATCATTGTCCAATCTTGTCCAAAAATTCAGTTGATATTTACGCAAAATTTGGCTATAATATCTTCAAAGAACAATTATGTCCAAAGTAGGAGTGGTATTTATATGAAGGCTGGACTTATCGTTAAGCTCATTGAAGCGCATAGTAGTGGAAATGAGAGTATATTTGAAAAGGCCCTTTTGGATTTATCGAGCGATGAAGAACGAAAAGGCAATTCCTCAATTGCTTTATCTTTAAAGAAGGCATATTCCTCAGATAAAAAGCCGTTGGCATCTCTATCCGATAGTCCCATATCTAATATGTCATACTCAGCACAAGGAATTGCATCCATTCCAAAAGATAAAGATAGCACCTTGGAATTAGTTGATGTAATGCAATCAACCGTTAAATTATCAGATGTTGCATTAAATGAAAAGACTTTTGAGGTTCTGAATCAAATAATTGACGAGCAAAAAAAAGCAGCTGACTTATTAAGGAAAGGGATTACACCTACAAACAGAGTGCTTTTTTGTGGTCCTCCAGGATGCGGAAAAACTCTTGCGGCTAATGCTTTGGCTGGTGAACTAGGGATACCTGTCGCCTATGTTAAACTTGATGGACTGATTTCCTCCTACCTAGGTCAAACTGGAACAAACATCCGTAAAATATTTGAGTTTGTAAAAAACAAACGCATAATGCTTTTCTTGGATGAGTTTGATGCGATTGCTAAAAAACGCGACGATTCTCATGAATTGGGAGAATTAAAACGAGTGGTAACCACACTGCTGCAAAATCTTGACGCAATGCCTGCTAGTGTTTTTTTGGTTGCCGCTACCAATCATCACCATTTGCTAGATCCTGCTATTTGGAGGCGATTTGATGTATCCATTCTAATGGAATTGCCAAACCAACAGCAAAGGGTAATGATCATCAGCAAGTTCCTTAAAGAGTGTCTCGAGGGATATTCTATTGATGCCAATGTCATAACTGTCTTAACTGATGGCATGAGTGGAGCCCAAATTTGCAGCTTCATGCAGTCTCTGGCAAAGCATTGTGTTATGAATGAAGTTGACCCTGATAATGTGCTGATGGAGGACATTGCAAATGTATGGTTGAAACATACGACGTTATTTGTTAGCGAGAATAGTGAGGGATATATTAAAGCTCTGTCTGAACTCAGCAAAAATGGCGTTCCGATGCGGACACTCGAAAAAATAACGGGTATCCCAAAGTCTACATTAAGTTATCGCTTTAATAAGGAGGTAAAGCCAGATGGACGAGAATAAAAAATATCACCTTTGGATTCCAGATGAAGAAGTTCAGCAAGTACCTAAATCACCCACATCAAGAACTACTCCACGTGACGTAGTTTTTGCAGAACATGGGCGAAAATTGAGCTCGGGACTCCAAATGATTAAACAACGCATTGAGGAAACCACCGAGGACAATTCATTGGCTGATTCCAACCTGTATGTATTCAAAGTTGAATTGCCTGAAGGCGAAAAAGTGCAGTACAAATCCGAAATTTTTATCGCAAAAACAGGTACAGAGCCCTTAATACTATTAGGATAAAGGTAAATGCTTAATCCATTTTGAAGAGGTCTAAACTAGACTTCTTCAGCTTGCCATTATCCTTTTTTGGGAACTAGCATTCTGGGAGGGGCGGGGGCAGGTTTCCACTCTTCACCCTTCGGGTACCACCGGTGATCCCGTTGGTCACTATTAAGTTGCGGGTACGCCTGATGTTCGCACTCTACGGGTACTACACTCAAGAGTGCAACCGATACTCCCTGCGGTTGTTTTCAATAGGACGCTGGTGCATCCTTACGGATGCTAATAAGGTTCCCTGCTCTGTCGAGTCGGAGAGGTCAAGTCCGGGCATAAGCCCGCCGTAAGGGTAGACTTGACCTCTCTGTTTGCGAGCCGGTATAACGTCCAACTCCCTGCCCGTTCCGGTTCCCCGGGCACACCCCTAGGACTGGTGAGCGCAGGGATGCCTATCCGGCGAGCTTAGGCCCTCTTTATTTTTTGCCCAGATTTTTTGAACAGTCAATTCTACTGCTTAAGTGCAAAATTTATTATTATTGCCTTGCCCTGAGAAAATATGGCCTGATCAGCTGTCGATCGGCCTCAAGGATAATTGGAATGTGTGAAGGGTTGAGGGTTGACGGGGAGGACATACGAAAGGGGCCAAAGCCCTTGGCCTAGCTTATTAGCTGAACCAAGGGCTGATATTGAGTGTTTTATTACTAGCTTCTAATCACGATGCTATTTCTTTAATCCAACCGCCATGGCTGTAAGGGAAATATTGCTAATACTTACAAAGTCAATGTTATAACATTGTTGATCAACGATTTCTACAATATAACGGCAGCAATCTGGGCAGTCATCACATTCACACCAACTAAAGCAGAATGGATCGGTTTCCTGTACAAACTCACCATATATCTGAGTCGGAGCTGCCACACAATTTTCTTGACTGATCTGTTCAAATGTCCAGGTGCCTAATGGAATATGGCTCCCACCACAAAACTTGCTCAATTTAAACGCAAGGCGTAAGAAATAGTTATCGTCGTCACATGTTTTAAATGAGATGAGAGAGGAAAAGTCGATTTTGATTGTTGGGTTAATTAATTTACTAGTATCAAGAACTACAGTTGCCTGCACGATGGGTTGAAATCCATAACCACCATTCAAAGAAGGGCCATTATTACAAGATAACGGTGCTGAACCCACACTAGTACCACACTTTAAAATGGTTTCCGTCTGGTGATCAGGTTTACATTGGTGTTCTTTTTTTTCCGGTTTAGGTTTAATTTCTTCTTCTTCACAATCATAACAGTTCACTCTACCCCTATTCACAATAAACCGCCTCCTAATTAATTTTGAGTGGAAAGCCCAACTTAGGTACAATAACTCGCAAGATAACATTTGATGGAGCTAAATGGAATTCTTGTGAATTTATACAATACATTATTCAAAGCACTATAACTTGGTTACACTGGAAAGGATTTTTTCCTAAATAGCAATCAGGGATACATCATCTAGATGTACATATCTGTCGGGATACTCATTGGTATTTAATTCAAAAGAAATACGAGCAACCCAAGTATCTGGCGGGGCAGCAACGTGGGTAGCATTATTAAAACCTGTAAATACTTCGTTGGATAGACTATTCTTGGGGATTAGTATTTCCAAAGCGGGGGAGTCAAGCAGGTTCTTACAATGATCCAGGAACTCCATGCGTACATTTACAAACGCATTACCGCATTTTGTTGCTGCGCTCATAAAGAAATTAAGCTGAAAGAATGATCCCGGGCAAATGCCGGGCACATCCTGGTAAAGAAGAGCGTAAGGCTTGGGGGAACCCAGCCTGGCCGCATTTAAACCTTGGTGGGGAATGTCACCAATACTTGGATCGATTTCTTCTACTCCAGAGTTGATTACCCAGCCTAAGAAGGGATTTTGCCGGTTTTCGAAACCTCCGTTAATCATCAACTCCCCCCGCCGCGGAATACAATGAGGGTGCTCATGAGGATTATCGCAACAGATAGGTTCAAATGCAGGTGCTTTTTTAGAGTTGCACTCTTTGCAATAATGATTGTTATTATTATTGGTATTATTGTTGTTGTCATTATTGGCGTTAGAGTTGCAGTTATTCATAATTATGGTGAAATGACTGACTGGGATCATACTCCTACTTGATTTGTGTTTGTGGTTATTCTTACACCCCCATTGTTGATGATGAGTAAGTTTAATCATAAACATTCCTCCCTTTTCTATTAAAAGAAAATAACAACAATTAATTATCTAACTAATTCAATGTATGTTTAATGTTTACTTGGTGTTACTGGATGTCTAAGGCATATTTCTTAGAAAATATCAGTAAATAATGGATGTGGACTCCTTAAATTCTTTTTTGGGGTTAATAATTATTCGCAGAATAGCGTGTACAGTAAAGGTGCAAAATAAAATATGAATTTTACATCAAGCCAAGAAAGGAGGTTTTTCTTATCAAACATATTGTATATTTCGACTATGGAGGCAGTCATACGTCTGTTACTGCAGCCTGCATCCATGTAGGGAAACTCGATCCTAATAAGCTTCCCAATAGTGATGATTTGATGGAAATGCCCTATCTTGATAAAATTACCCCAAAAGATTTTGGCAAGATCAAGCATATTGGTACGGATAAGAATGAAAACGAAATCTATGCACTGGGAACTAAAGGTTCGCAATTAGGAAACTTGCTGGATGACATGGCGAGTTCGCAGGGTATTTCCGACCAATACCTGTTTTTGTGCACCTCCCCTTATGTGAACAATGTTTTAAGAGTAGGAGGATGGTGGTCCCCTGTTCTTAAAATGGTTAAAAAGCAGAACGCTGAATCGTTCACCCTATCTTTTAGAGTTTGGCAAAAATCTTCTGATGGAAAAGAACATAGATACAAAGGATAAGACAGAATTAGTCTTAGCCGCCAAACCACATAGATGAGTGGGAATAGGCAGGTAATGTTACTTCCATGAATCGGGGGCGGTTTTGTTGGCATATATGGTGAAAAAAGTACTGTACCTGTTCTTGCTAACCCTGTTGGTAATGATATTCTTCAATCTTTCTTCTTTGAACATTCCCTCAGACAAAAGTCGCTACGACCAATCCAAGACCTATTTTTCAGAAACTGAGAAAGAGTTTGGCCTTGCTAAGTATGAGCAAAATGACATTGGCATTGGAATGATTAGTTATAATAACGATATGATTCTCTTAAAAGACGTCCAGCCAGCCTTTGAGCTACTCATTTCTGAAATGGAGAAGGCAGAAAAGAACATTAACATGGAATTCTACACTATTCAAAATGACCAAACCGGGGAACAGTTCAAGAATGTACTTATTAAAAAAGCAAAACAAGGCATAGAAGTTCGCTTACTTTATGATGCCTGGGGATCAGGACTGACGCCGATGTCTTACTTCAATGATTTACGCGAAAATGGCGTAAAAGTAGCACCATATAATCCACTGTTGTCAGGTTTCTTGCAAGGACGTTTACATAATCGTCTTCATCATAAAATGATCATCATCGACGGTAAAAAGGCTTTTATTGGAGGCGAAAATATTGGCGATGAGTATCTAGGCAAAAATTCGAAAATTGGATTTTGGAAAGATACGGGAATCATTTTCAGTGGAGATGCTGCCCTCTCAATTCAACAAGTTTTCTTAAATGACTGGTTACAATCCAGTAATGAAAAAGTGATGGATAAAAATTTCTATCCAAGAAATCCGGATATAGCCAATAAAACTGTAACGATTATTCCCGGAGGCCCAGATTCATCGCTGACAGACATGAGTTTGCCGTATATCAAGTTAATCAACAATGCGAAAGAAAAAATATTTATTGTAACCCCCTATTTTTTCCCCAACGCCGCCATACTGGAAGCCCTGTATAAAGCGGCTGAGCGAAATATTGAGATTCACCTGATACTCCCAAGTAAGACCGATAACAAGATAGCGCAAATTATAGAGCCCTTATATATCAACAAGCTGTTAGATCATGGGATAAAGGTTTCTACTTATAATCGGGGCTTTATTCATAGTAAAATTATGATAATTGATAACCATGTAGCATCTGTCGGTTCAGCAAACTTGGAGAAACTAAGCTTTTCGAAGAATTATGAAGTAATCGGTATTATTTATGATAAAGAGATAATTCATCAGTTACAAAATGACTTTTTAGATAACCTTAAAGACAGCACAACCCATTTGCCGACAAGCAAGTAGCTCCCGGAATTGCTTCCATATCTAGCATCTAGCTTCCTGTTTTGGCCCGTTTGCCCTGGCTGCTTTTCTTCTTCTTGGGATCAACCTTATTCGCCTCTGCTAGCTTAACACTGGCTTTGAGGGCCTCCATCAGGTCAAC
>JAQUUV010000192.1 GCA_028693695.1 Syntrophomonas sp. | reverse complement strand
GCTCCAACATATTCTCCATGGCTATGCCGTCACTATCCCGGGTTAAGAATTTTCTGCCCAGTTCGTCCGGTTTATAGCCAAAAGATGGCATGGCATATATATAATCAAATTTCTCATCCAGCAAGCACTCAGTATATATGGATTCGAAAACGATTTTCACATTCGGATAATCACTAAAGGCCAGTTTCAAGAGCAAGTTCATTGCTTTAAGCTGGGTTGTTAGTACCAACTCAGATTCTGAGAAATGATTTATCAGTGCCTTCAGACCTGATAAATGCTTTTCGGCCTCGGTTATAAGTATCTTCTGAGGATAAGGTTGGGGTATCTTTTCACTGATATACTTGGTCAAATATACTGGTGAAATAACGGTACCCATGCGGTCGTTCTTGTATATTTCCAGAGTGAAATCTATTAAGTCAATATCTTTGAGCACGTCAAAAATATCTACAAAGTCGTCTCTATCAGCAGGAAAAAAGCCTAATTCATCTTCCGTGGCCTTTTTCATAAACTGAAACAGCTTCTCTTTGTCTATTATTAGCTTCGAGTTATCTGCTAGCTTTTGTAAGGTTAGTTTTACGCGTAGCATTTCATTTAATAGCTGTTCACGGGAAGATATCTGCCTTTGATACAAGGTGTTTAATGCTAAATCTATGTTGGAATTCATGATACCCTCCATTCTGATTGCATTACCAATTCTTCACTTATTGTACGATATGTAAATTTAGTATGTCAATACTAAATAAGTGCTTGGCAATAAAAAAGCATCTGCCTTAATTCGCAGATGCTCCTGGCTAATAGTATTTTAATCACCTAATGAATATCATTTTTCTATTTAGCAAGTGAAAGGAATGGGTTACTCGCCTTTAATGAAAGCAAAAATTCAATGCCTTCTTGCAATACCATAACTTGTGCGTTTTTACTCAGTATTTTCATAATTGAATCATAGTACGCTACATCTTTCATCTCTTTGTCATAAATAAAAATGGTTTTATATATTCCTTGCATTTCTTCCGCATTATAAGCCCACATTTTTGCTGAACTAATTAAATACGAAAGATTTTTACCTTCAAAAGTAAATAACTTAATGGCATATTCCCCAATAACATAATCATATTGAATGTTTTCATTAAAGCCACCTTTTAATTTTTTCCTTGTGTACTTAATATCGGAGGATTTTAACAAAGAAGAAATATATTGGTGCTCTTGGTTCTTATTCAGTCTCTCTAATTTTTCATAGTCAAATTTTAGATATATTTTCTTTGTTACATCTATAAAATCATCGCTATTAATTGTTTGGATAGTCTGTATACTTGAGAATTTATATTCATTTACGTAGAATCTTACAAAGCCTTCAATATCAAATTTTGACTGGTAGTTAAATAAATGATTTTCGACCTCATCAGTTATTCCTTTGAGATAATCTTTCATGAAGTCGATGTCAAGTTCGTCATCAAACGCCTTGGCTCTTTCCCATTTCTTAATAGAATGGAAATAAGCCAGGTTAGTATCTTCAATAGAAAATAATATCCCAATATTAATATTTTCATTAGTAAGAAACGTTGGATAATAACTTAGTACAGAAAAGCGTACTGTTGACATCGCATTCACCTCCCAGTAATAATAGTACAGATCTCATCAAGATGGCCCAATCTATACATTAAGTATTCCTTAAGCGCGGTAGCATCATCATTTGACATTCGCCATGATTCCGGCAGTTCATTAATGAAGTCCTCTAAATCCTGCAATTGGAGTTTCATTCTGAATTCTTGTGCAATCCGCAGCAAAATATCATTGTCTTTATTTAAGTATTCCCAAAAAAGGTCATATATCTGCTGATTTGAGTCAACTATGTCATGATCATTAAAGTCATCTGAGGCCATTCCCATTTGCAATTCATTTTTATTCCATATAGCCTGATTTTTAAATACATGGGTGTGGTCAATTACATACATCTGAATGATTTTTCCTGATGTTACCAGCAGGTTGCCTCTATTTCTATCTTTATTATAAACCAGATGGTCAAATAGTATCAGTCTGTAAAAATCTTCTTTGTTTGTAATTCTAGGGATAATGGCCAAATTAACAGGTGCTACTTTATCAATTCTTACCGAGTAAAAACAATATCCATAATTCTCTGCCGAGAGATCTTTCTCATCATACTCAGTCTTTTCATCTATTTTAGCAATACCAGCCTCCGGTATTGGCAGATCTAATTTCCTACACATTCTATAAGATATATATTCATTAACCAGCACTAAGTTGCCTTGAATATTATTAAATGGTTTTACAATAACCCGTTGTCCCGAACTCAAAATTGCATCTAACGGTTCAGTACAACCATTACCAACTTTCCCCAGCACCTTGTCAACATGTAAATACTCCAACCTAATCACCAACTAAGCTTTCACATTTAAAATGTTTAATAACAACATAATCATAGAATGTTTGTTAATAATGGTAAATATAGGTTAGTAATGAACATGCCAAACGGCATTGTAAAAAGACTCCATCTTGTGAAGCCTGTCCGGTTGAAGCCTTATGTAAAAAACGTATTATGGTATCCAAGTTATAATAGCCACTCCCAACAAAGCATATTGTTTCATTTGGTTACTCCTTGTTTGCAATCATAGAACACCACACCCTGTTCCTCTATCCGCTTGCGTAAGGATTCATTATTTAATCTCAGTATATCAATAACATCAATTTTATAAATGCCGGCAGCATCATCAATTTCCAGCAATAATCCCACCGGCATTTGTTCTTCTGAATCATCCATATATATTGCCAGGTCAATATCAGAGTTATGTCTAAAATCGCCTCTCGCTCGAGATCCGAAAATAAAGGCCCGATTTACCTGAGGATATCGAGCCAAAACACTCCTGATTTTGTTCAGACGGTCTTCTTTCAGTCCAAAATCAATCATTGCAACCGCTCCTCAATCGCCGTAATAAGCTTTGCAAGGAGCAAGAAATGCACTTCCTCAATATTTTTTCCAATTTTCCTGGCATCCTTTTCTTCATAAGTGTGACTGGTTAGATTTCTGTCCACCAGCATATCCATCCAGCCTTCACCCTCTTGAATCAAGTCAGCGGCGAATGCTTCTCGAAAACAGTCTCTAGGCGTTCTGGCCTCAATCCCCTTATACTCGAGCCATGCTTTAATTAGTTTCCATGCAAGCTCATATGTAAACTCAAATCTTTGAATTAGTGCGTCCAGTCTGTAGTCATTGACTTCTGGTTCATCAATAATTCGTCGAAGCTTATCAAGCGCTTTTTTATAATTTATGATTTTTTCCTGAACCCTATCCAATGTCATTTCATTACCCCCTAAAAAAGTGTTCTTCTCCCCCAAGAAATAACACCCTCCTATACTTGTATTCAGTGTAACAGGCAGCAATCTTTTCTTCAACCATTTATTGGTAGTTATCACTTTCTGTAGCACTATTTATACTTTTCACCGCTGCTACAGGGGCATGGACCAATAACAGATCCAACCAACCATATTCTACCTAAACGTTTTTTCTAGTCCTCTTCCCTTTGCTTTTTTGCTTATTATCGGTAACATCAGCGGCATCCCGAACCATAGTCTCTACCTCAACTCCGAACATTGCGGCTATATCTGCATCCGCCAAAATACGACGGCTTTTCGCCCCGGATTTACTGAGCATAGTTTGGGTTTTGCTTTGGATAGCTTTACTGATGAGATTATGGATATCCACCGCTCTCAGGGTGAAAAACAAGGTCGGGTCTTCATCCAGCCTGGCTCCAATTCCGTATAAGACTGCGGCTACATGTTTACACATCACCGCCTTATCCGGACAGGAACATTTGAAGGTGATTTCTTTGGGTGTCGGGAAGATACCACTGCCCTGGGCGGTAAACAATTCTGACAGTCCGGGCGGGAATTTTCCAACGATCAATTCCTGCAGGGACTCAATTTTGCCTTCGCAAGCAATACGTATTTTTTCCCACACTTCAGGCAGCAGCGGGCGGATGGTAATCTGGAC
Organism: Syntrophomonas sp.; assembly: GCA_028693695.1. GTDB lineage: Bacteria > Bacillota > Syntrophomonadia > Syntrophomonadales > Syntrophomonadaceae > PHAA01. The sequence goes on along the minus strand of JAQUUV010000192.1, from coordinate 437 downwards.
TTCATACGGTTTCCTGACACTCCCCTGCACCAACGCTTTGATAATGCCTTGTTCAATCTTCAGATCCAGCACCGCCCCGTTGCGCACATAACTGCTTCCCCGACCCATGCGACTGGAATAGTCCGAATAGCGCTTCAGATTGTCATTCCAGGCCTTTCCCCACCAGGTTCGAGCCAGCTGGTAACCGGTTATAATAACCGGGGTAAGCTCCGCTTTTCCTGTTTTCTTCAGCTGTTCGATGGTATTTTGAGCCATTTTTGCTCTTTCAGCCTTGGTTACATATTCAAGGTAGTAGTCGTCATAGTTCATATTTTTCCTCCTGGCTAAATTGTAAGCCTGAAAAGGTCGATTAACTGCTGGTTGTTCAGCTCGGTTATCCAAGCTTCGTTCAGGTCAGGAATGATTTCCTGAGTCATTTTAATTTTTTCCTCTATCAT
>JAQUUV010000191.1 GCA_028693695.1 Syntrophomonas sp. | reverse complement strand
CGTTTATCTTTATCGAACCTGTATCAGCATTTAAGATCCCAGTAATCATTTTAATTAATGTGGTCTTACCAGCTCCATTAGGACCTAGGAACCCAAATATTTCACCGTTACTAATGGTAAGGGTTACGTCGTCAACAGCCCTCACTGCGCCTTGGTTGTAACTCTTGGAAACCCCGATCATTTCTATCATGTACCCATCCCCTAACTTCGCTTGTTTACTTGGATTATCCACTTGCCGCAGGGAGAAAATTGAACACCTATTTTTAGTATGTCTTCACACTGCAATAATATCACAATTTAAGGTCATTTCTGGTTGTTACATGTCATCTATGGAAACGTCATCGCCATCTGCAGGTAATTCCTGTACTTCTCGCAGACGTCTCTCGATACTGCGGGACCTTCGCGAGGCGGTATCTATAGTGTTACTGGCCTCATCCAGCTTCTTTTTGGTCTTTTCCAGCACATCGCCAAACTTGCCAAATTCGGTTTTAACCACCCCCAGCAGTTCCCATACCTCACTGGATCGCTTTTCGATAACCAGGGTTCTGAAGCCTACTGCGAGGCTGTTCAAGAGGGCCATCATCGTATTGGGACCGGTAACGATAACGCGGAAGTCGTTCTGCAGAGAGGACATTAATCCAGGTCTCCTCACTACTTCAGCATACAGGCTTTCCGTGGGCAAGAACATAATACCGAAATCAGTGGTATGGGGAGGATCCAGATATTTGTCCCGGATATGCTGGGCTTCCAATTTTATCCGTTTTTCCAGTTGGCGACCAGCTTCTTCAACCTGATCCGCCTGACCCTTTTCACTGGCCTCTACCAAGCGCAAATAATCTTCTTGCGGAAATTTAGCGTCAATAGGGAGCCAGACTTCTCCGTAGCCCTGGTTTAAGCCCGGCAGCTTGATAGCAAACTCCACTCGTTCGTTGCTGCCCTGCCGGGTACATACATTGAGCGCATACTGTTCCGGGCTTAATACTTGTTCTAATATGTTGCCTAACTGGATTTCGCCCCATATTCCGCGAGTTTTAACATTGGTCAGCACCTTTTTTAGATCCCCTACTCCCGAGGCCAGGGTCTGCATTTCTCCTATTCCCTTGTGCACCAGTTCCAGCCTTTCGCTCACCAACTGGAAGGACTCGCCCAAACGTTTTTCCAGGGTTGCATGTAGCTTCTCATCTACTGTGAGGCGCATCTGCTCGAGCTTTTGGTTGTTGTCATCCTGGAGCAGCTTTATTTTTTCTTCTAGGGTCTGTCGCATGCGGTCGAGTTTCTGCTCATTGCTTACGGTCAAGCGGGATAGTTGCTCAGAAAATATATCCAGTTGATTTTTTTGAAAACCGGCGATTTCACCCATACGAGCTAGCAGGGAGTCCTGAAAATAGTTCAGGTTCTTAGTCAGCTCTTCCCGGTTGTACTGAGATTGACTGGATGACTCGCTGCGCACTGTAGCCAATTCATTACTCAAGGCCTGCAGAATACTAGCTTGACTTTTTTCAAGCATTGCCAGCCTGATTTCCAGCTGGGTTAGATTGCCTGGAAAACGCTCCCAGCTTTGCATCCTGCTCCGAATACTCCGCTGCCAAAATAGAAGGGTTATGACTCCCAGAATTAAAACTAGATTCACTGCTAGTGCAGTCTTATCCACAAGCTCGTTCCTCCTTGCCTTCGTCTCCCTATTCCATTGTATATGAACTGGCGTTCGGAAGGAAATGGAATGTAAATAGATTTACCGGGTCTTAAGGTTAAGCTAAAAAAGTACGATAATTGAGGAGAAGTGCTTAGCCAAAAGACCGGAGTAAATGATCGCTCCTTGCCATCCATGGCAACGCGACATTAGTCCATCCTTGGACGTCACTCGTTTATTACTTGATAGTACCATAGGTGCTGCTTATTAAGGTCTGTGTTATAATGTGAGTATAATTAACCTATCCACTATTTCTGGAGTTGTCGGTCCAGTCCTGAGCGTTCTGTCGGAGGTGTCATGAATTGAAGGATATTTCCAGGGAAGATGAACTAGAAGCTGAAATCGCGAGTGACTGCTTTGCAGAGCAGTTGGAAATTGGGGAGCGCGAAGCACTTCTGTGCAAGATAACCGATAATATGGTGGATCTGGTTATGATGATAAAAACCAGCGCTGAGATTACATATGTCAGCCCATCCTGCCGGAAGGTGCTAGGATGTAGACCAGAACACCTCCTGGGCAAATCCTGGCTTGATTTAATCCATCCTGAGGACCAGCCGAAGTTCCTGGCTACCATAGAAAATGCTCGCGCTGCTCGCTTGCCTATCAAATGGGAGTACCGCGCTCGCCATGCAGAAGGTCACTATCTGTGGCTGGAGTCGGTGGGCAATCCCTTAACGGTGGAGGTGGGTGGGGGCTACATTGTAAGTACTCGCGACATCAGTTATCGTAAGAGAAGCGAGGAAGCGTTGCAGGAAAGCGAAAAGAAGTACAGCTCGCTGTTTAACTCTATGCAGGAGGGCTTCGTACTTTGGGAAACTGTTTATGACTCAGCAGGGGAGCCTGATGATTATCGGTTTCTCAATGTGAATCCGGCATTTGAAAAGATCCTGCAGGTAAAAAAAGGTGAAATAATCGGCCGCTTGCTTTCAGAAACCAGCTTGGGTTTTGAGAATTACTGGTTGGATAGCTTTGCTCAGGTGGCCCGCACCGGGCAACCCTATAATTATGAAGGATATAACAGAACTATACAGTGTTACCTGGAGACTTTTATTTTCACGCCAGGAGACAATCTGCTGGCAGCCCTTTTTATTGATGTTACCCGGCGCAAAATGGTGGAGAAGCAGCTGGAAAGAGAACGAGAGTGGATGACGGTGACCATGGGTTCCATTGGTGAGGGAGTGATTGCTACTGATGTCTCTGGCAAGGTGCTTTTAATGAATCGGGTCGCGTCTGACTTGCTGGGATGGCCAGAAGCTAAGGCGATAGGCCGATACTTAGGTGAATTGTTGAACACGGTTGATGATATTAACAGGAGTTTTTACACCGAGCCTTTGCAGCGTATAGCTCAGGCTGAAGAGAAAATAGAATTTAGTGGCAATACGATTAGCATTGTTCGGAACGGGGGGCGAAGGATACTTTCTAATAGTGCTGCCTCAATCAGGGACACCGATGGGCAAATCATCGGTACGGTTATGATTATACGTGATGTAACTGAAAAAATTAAGAATGAGGCCAAAATCAAGCGTTTGAGTTATGTTGACAAACTTACTGGTTTATATAACCGCGCTTATGTGGATCGTATCCTGGCAGATGAGGAGATAACCAGTCAGTTGCCTTTTAGCCTGATTATGGGGGATATCGATGGTTTGAAATTGACGAATGATGTCTTTGGCCATCAGGCTGGGGATAATCTGCTGGTTAACATAGCAAAGGTGATAAGAGGGTGTTGCCGTGAGAGTGACATCATGGCCCGCTGGGGCGGAGATGAGTTTTTGATGATTTTACCACACACTAGCGAGAAGGCAGCCTTGCGCATTTGTGAGCGTATCGCTAGTACTTGTGCTGAGATGGAAGCTGATCCGATTGAGCTGCATATTGCGCTGGGGACTGCTACCCGAACCAGCCTGGAACAGGGAATGGATGTTTTGTTTACCTTGGCGGAAGAGGATATGTATGAACACAAGATGCAGCAGAGCAAGGGCTTTCGCCAGGCGATCCTATCCAAACTGGAAAAGGATTTGTGGAATAGGAGTCATGACACAGAGGAGCATACTCGCATCTTAAGCAAGATGGCTATGGAAATCGGGGCAACTTTGGGATTGGACAGTTATGAGCGCGATAAGTTGGCTTTGTTGGCTTCGCTGCATGATATTGGCAAGGTTGCTCTTCCTGAAAATATAATGCTTAAAAAAGGGAAGCTCGAACCCGAAGAACAGGAGATTATGAAGAAACATACCGAGATTGGCTATCGCATGGCGGAGGCCATTCCTGAGCTAAGGTCGATAGCGGAAGCGATTTTAGCCCATCATGAGCAATGGGATGGCTCCGGGTACCCCCGAGGGTTGAAAGGAACTGAGATACCTCTTATTTCCCGGATTATTCACTTCGTTGATGTTTATGATGATATGACATATAACCATAATGAACAGGCGATCATTGACCCACAGCTTGCCATTAAGGAACTGGCAAAGGGCAGTGGGGTTCAGTTTGATCCCGAAATTGTCCAAGCCTTTCTGCAAAGCGTCATAGAGTAGAGTATTGGATCTATGGAAGTGTCCAAACCTGAGACGGAAAAAATATAAAGGAGGTTAGTGAAATGGAAAAGATTGAAGTTAAGTTTAAGAAACTGGTTTCATGGGCTCATTTACCGGAATACGAGACTCGGGGTGCTGCAGGCTGTGACATAAGTGTTGCTTACCAGGAGGAAATCGTCCTTTATCCCAATGAGGTCAAGAGTTTTTCATCCGGCTTTGC
>JAQUUV010000015.1:16708-21656 GCA_028693695.1 Syntrophomonas sp. | reverse complement strand
GCCGAGCTAACCGGTGCTCATGTCCATATATGCCATGCTTCCACTCGGGGTTCTATGGATTTGATACGGAATGCCAAAGACCGGGGCGTAGATGTGACCTGCGAAGTTACTCCTCATCACCTGCTTTTAACAGATGAAATCGTGGGTGGATATGATGCGGATACTAAAGTAAATCCACCTTTGCGTTCAGTGGAACATGTGGAGGCTGTCCGTCAGGGTTTGCTGGATGGTACAGTGGACTGCATAGCGACTGATCATGCCCCACATCACCTGGAAAGCAAAGATTGTGAATACAACCTGGCTTCTTTTGGAATATCAGGACTGGAGACTGCCGTGGCTGCGGTAATGGATGGTCTGGTAAACCAGGGTTTGCTGGATGTGGAGCAGATGGTGCAGCTATTTACCATCGGTCCGGCTGAAGTCTTGGGGATTGACAAGGGAACCCTGGATGTCGGTGCGGATGCAGATATTACTATACTTGATCCGGAAATGGTGAAGGTAGTAGATCCAGCTAATTTTTATTCTAAAGGCAAAAATACCCCCTTTAAAGGTCAAACCTTAAAGGGCTGGCCTTGGATGACTATAGTCAAAGGTACAATTATTGTCAATGGCGGCAAAATTGTTTAGGAGTGATGACATTGAAGGGCTACCTGGTTTTGGAAAATGGCAAGGTTTTTAAAGGGAAATTGTTAAACAATTGCCAGATGGCAGGTGGAGAGGTGGTTTTTACTACCGCCATGATCAGTTATCAGGATATTATTACTGATCCCTCGTACTACGGCCAGATTGTGGTGATGACTTATCCGCTGGTGGGAAATGTAGGGTTTAATGAAAAGAGCTTTGCTTCCCAGGGTGCGATGGTTCAGGGACTTGTTCTTCGGGAATTAGCTGATTTTCCCAGCCACTATGAAATGGAGACCGATATAATAAGCTTTCTTAACGACAATGAAGTCGCCGTCTTAACCGAGGTTGATACCAGAGCCTTAACCAGGTTCATACGCCAACATGGCATAATGGGGGGAATCATTACAGATAACCTGGACAATCTGGAGTGGTTGATGGAGAGAGCTCGCACGGCTTCTAAGGGACTGCAAGGGGATCTAGTGAAGTATGTGACCCGAAAAAATGTAATGAGATTTGGCAGCGGTAATAAGAAAGTGGTCATGCTGGATTTAGGCACGAAGCGAGGGGTAGTGGATTCGTTTTTGAGCAGGGATTGTGAGGTCATCGCCATACCTGCGACAACTAGTATGGAAGACATTATGGGCCTAAAACCCGATGGGGTTTTTGTATCCGATGGTCCGGGCGATCCTCAGGCCTTGCCATATATTATTGATACTACTCGGGGTCTGCTGGGAAAGATACCGCTGTTTGGCGTTGGGCTGGGACACCAGATCATTGCCATGGCCATGGGTGCAGAGGTGCATAAACTAGACTATGGTCACCGGGGGAGCAACCACCCGGTAAAGAATTTAAAGAATAACCGGGTATACATCACTACCCAAAACCACGGTTTTACTATTGATGATATATCTCTGGCCAGTACTAATATTGAAGTAACCATGAGAAGCTTAAATGACAATAGCATTGAGGGGATTAAACACAGGACCCTGCCTGTTTTCTCTTTGCAGTTTGATCCTGAGGGTTATCCCGGTTATAGTGACACAGGATTTTTCTTCGACCAATTTATCGCAAGTTTTTAAATACTTTAGACGGAGGAGATTAAATGCCAATTAAGGATGGATTGAAAAAGGTTCTGGTAATAGGCTCTGGCCCGATTATTATCGGTCAGGCAGCAGAATTTGATTATGCTGGAACCCAAGCCTGCCGGGCCATAAAAGACGAGGGTATTGAGGTGGTACTTTTAAATAGCAACCCGGCCACCATAATGACGGATACCCACGTCGCTGATCATGTTTATATTGAACCTATTACCATTGATACGGTGAGTAAGATACTGGAAAAGGAAAAGCCAGATGGTATCATTGCTACCCTGGGTGGACAGGTAGGTCTGAACATGGCTTTGGCATTGCATAGAGAAGGAATTCTGGAGAAGTATGGGGTCCCACTCCTGGGCACTCCTCTGGAAGCGATTGCCCGAGCTGAGGATCGGGAACTGTTTAAACAAACGATGGAGGAAATTAACGAACCTATTGCCGAAAGCGTTATTGTAACATCTGTGGAGGCAGCGGTTGAATTTGCCAATCAAATAGGATATCCGCTCATTGTACGTCCTGCCTATACTCTGGGGGGAAGCGGCGGTGGAAACACGCAGAACGAGGAAGAACTGAGGACTATTGTACACAAAGGGCTGACAGTTAGCCCTATAAGCCAGGCTTTGATTGAAAGAAGTGTAGCTGGATATAAAGAGATAGAGTTTGAGGTAATGCGCGATGCAAATGATAACTGTATAATAATTTGCAGCATGGAAAACGTTGATCCGGTAGGAATACATACCGGGGATAGTATCGTGGTGGCACCTGCTCAAACCCTTACTGACGAAGAATTTCAGATGCTCAGAGCTGCATCTATAAAAATTATCCGGGCCTTAAAGATTGCGGGTGGCTGTAATATACAGTTTGCTCTGGATCCTTTCAGTAAAAAATATTATGTTATTGAAGTTAACCCACGGGTTAGCCGTTCTAGCGCGCTGGCTTCCAAGGCTACCGGGTATCCCATAGCCAAAGTAACCACCAAGATTGCGATCGGCTTCACCCTGGATGAGATTCCTAATGCGGTAACCGGCAAAACTACCGCCTGCTTTGAGCCGGCCATTGATTATGTGGTATTGAAAATGCCTCGCTGGCCTTTTGATAAGTTTGTTTTTGGAGATCGCAAGCTAGGCACGCAGATGAAGGCTACCGGTGAAGTTATGGCTATAGATCGGAGTTTCGAAGCTGCATTTTTGAAATCCATCCGCTGTTTGGAACTGGGCATTAATGGACTGAGACTTCCGGAACTGCTAAATCTCGGTAACGAAGAACTGCGTGATCGTTTGATCCATGCTGACGACGAGAGAATATTTATTGTGGCCGAGGCATTCAGCCGGGGTATGAGTATAAATGAAATCTGGGAGATTACCCAGATTGATAAATTCTTTTTAAAGAAAATTAAGAACATCATTGATTTTTCGATGCGCCTTAAGGATGAAGTATTAGATAAAGAACTACTCAGGGAAGCAAAGAAAATGGGCTTTGCCGATATTGAAATAGCCAACCTCCAGGGGGGGGTACAGGAGGTGCATATTCATCGCCTGCGCCAGGATAAGGGGGTAATTCCCACCTACAAACTGGTAGATACTTGTGCCGCCGAGTTTGATGCGGAAACACCTTATTTCTATTCCTGTTATGAGGAAGAAAACGAAGCTACTCATGACCCCGATGCCAGGAAGGTACTGGTAATTGGTTCTGGACCAATCCGTATCGGACAAGGGGTAGAGTTTGATTATTGTTCGGTACACTGCGTCTGGGCTCTGCAGGAAGCGGGTATCAAGGCGATTATTGTAAACAATAACCCTGAAACGGTAAGTACCGACTTCGATACATCTGACCGTCTATATTTTGAACCTCTGGTATTTGAGGATGTCATGAATATTATTGAGGAAGAGAAGCCGGAAGGTGTTATCGTTCAGTTCGGCGGGCAGACAGCCATTAACCTGGCTCAACCTCTGAACAATGTGGGGGTAAGGATTTTAGGGACATCTAATGATAGCATCGACCGGGCTGAAGATCGCGACCGCTTTGACGCATTGGTAGAGGAACTGGGTATTCCCCGTCCGCCCGGAAAGAGCGTTTTTAACGTTGTTGATGCGGTAAAGGCAGCAGATAGAGTCGGCTATCCAGTTTTGGTGCGACCCTCGTATGTTCTGGGCGGCCGGGCGATGGAAATCGTTTATAACCAGGAAGAACTGGAACAGTATATGACAACCGCCGTGAAGATTAACCGCGAGCACCCGGTACTGGTGGACAAGTACCTACTGGGCAAGGAAATCGAAGTGGACGCGGTCGGAGACGGTAAAGAGGTTTTAATCCCCGGTATTATGCAGCACATTGAAAGAGCCGGAGTTCATTCAGGTGATAGCATGGCGGTATTTCCGGCCCATGATATTTCTCCTGAGATTGAAGCTAAGGTTATAGATTACACCACCCGCTTGGCTTTGGCACTGAAGGTCAAGGGTATGATAAATATCCAATTTGTAGAGTTTCAGGATGAATTGTATGTGATTGAGGTAAACCCCCGTTCCAGCCGTACGGTACCATTCATTAGCAAAATAACCGGTATACCCATGGTTAAACTGGCTACCGAGGTCGTATTGGGAAGAACCCTGGAGCAGCTGGGATACACCGGGGGATTGCAGTCGAAGCCCGATTTTTACGCTGTCAAGGTGCCGGTGTTTTCATTTAATAAACTAGAACAGGTGGATATAACTCTGGGGCCAGAGATGAAATCCACCGGAGAAGTAATGGGTATTGACAGATCCTTGAAAACCGCGTTGTATAAGGGCCTGATTGCAGCCGGAATGGAAATACCCCAAAAAGGGACCATTGTCGCCACCATAGCTGATAAGGATAAAGAAGAAGCCTTACCTATCCTCAAAGGATTTGCTGACCTGGGCTTTAAGTTGATAGCAACGGAGGGTACAGCGCAGGCTTTGGAAAAGGTTGGCATCGAGGTGGAAACGGTCAAGAAGATAAAAGAAGGCTCTCCTAATATCGTAGATTTGCTCCGGGCTGGGGAGGTAGATTTTATTGTTAATACTCTTACTCATGGGCGGAGACAATTCAGTGACGGCTTTCAAATTCGCCGGGTAGCGGTGGAACTGAATGTTCCCTGTTTGACTTCGCTGGATACTTTAAAGGTTATGCAGAAGGTTATTCAGGAAGGGGAAAATATTAAAAATATGCAGTGCAATTCATTGCAAGAATATGTGAATGGTTCATTTAAGTAA
>JAQUUV010000015.1:3273-16608 GCA_028693695.1 Syntrophomonas sp. | reverse complement strand
GCTCCTCTGGTCTACCTGGGACGGGTCTTGAAAGAACGGGAGTGCCATGTCATGGTTATGTGCGGTGCAGCTAATGCGGATCAACTTGTAGCAGCTGACAAATTCAAACAGCTGGATATTCCTTTCCTGCCTGCTGCCATGGATGGCAGTGCAGGTTATAAAGGATTGGTGACTGACCTGCTCCTCACCCAGGTAAATGCCGGTGGATTCGATATTATATATACCTGTGGCCCCGAACCGATGATGGACTTGGTGGCACTATACGCAGAAATTCATCATATATGGGGAGAAGTGTCTCTGGAAGAACACATGGCCTGCGGTGTTGGTGCCTGCCTGGGCTGTGCCCGTCGGCTTAAAGCTAGTGACGAAGCTTATGTGAAAGTATGTAAAGACGGTCCGGTCTTTAACATGACGGAAGTTGAATTTAACGTCTAGGGGTGGAGGTATTAAATTGGAAAAGATAAGGGCTGAACAGGATATTGATTTGAAAGTGAATCTGGGTGGTATTTTGATGAATAATCCCGTGGCAGTGGCCTCAGGTACTTTTGGCTACGGACGGGAATATGAAGATTATATCGATATAGCCGGGGTGGGGGCCGTAATTGTAAAGGGGACTACGCTGGAACCACGTCACGGTAATCCTCCTCCGCGCATTATTGAAACAGCTGCTGGTATGTTGAATGCCATTGGATTAGAGAATCCTGGGGTGGAGGTATTTGTGAACCAGTATCTCCCTTACCTGGCTGAAAAAAAAGTAACGGTTATTGCTAACATTGCAGGCAATACGATTGAAGAATATGCGGCCATTGCATCCAGGCTGGAAGGATGTCAGGGTATAGCGGGGATCGAGTTAAATATATCCTGTCCTAATGTGAAACAGGGTGGCCTGCAATTTGGAACCGACCCGGTTATGGTTAAATATGTGGTGCAGGCTGTGAAAGCCCAGACATCTCTGCCGGTAATGCCCAAACTTAGTCCCAATGTCACCAATATTGTAGAAATAGCCCGGGCAGCCCAGGAAGGCGGAGCGGATGCCCTGTCCATGATTAACACCCTGATGGGAATGGCGGTGGATGTCAGGACTAGAAAGCCAGTTCTGGCTAATATTTTTGGTGGTCTATCTGGTCCAGCGATTAAGCCGGTGGCACTGCGCATGATTTATCAGGTACACCGGGAGGTTGACCTACCCATACTGGGTGGTGGTGGAATTATGAATGCTATGGATGCCCTGGAATTTATTATGGTAGGGGCTTCGGCAGTATCTATAGGCACTGGTAATTTTGTCAACCCGCAGATGGCTAGCGATATTGTAGTGGGATTACATTCTTATATGCAGGAAAACGATATAAAGAAATTGAATGAGATAGTAGGAATAGCGGTACAGAAGTAAAAGGAGGAGTATTTATGCAGGCCAAGGATAGAATTGTGTTGGCATTGGATGTTGATACTGCCGAAGAGGCTCTAGCTTTAGTTACGAAATTGACCGATTATGTGGGTGTTTTTAAGATCGGTATGCAGCTGTTTAATAGTGCTGGTCCGAATATAGTACACCAGGTTCATGAACTGGGGGGCAGGGTATTCGTAGATTTGAAATTGCATGACATCCCCAATACGGTAGGCTCTGCCGGAAAGGTTCTAACCCGACTGAACAGTTATATGTTTAATGTTCATGCCGCCGGAGGAAGGGAAATGATGCGCAAGGCAGCCCAGGATGCTAGCGCGGAAGCCTTAAAATTAGGCATCGAAGCTCCGTTGATATTGGCGGTTACCGTGTTAACCAGCATTTCAGGGAAAGAACTGGCGGAAGAAATGTTTGTTTCTGATATGAAAGTTGAAGATCTAGTGGTAAAATGGGCTTTAATGGCAAAAGAATCAGGATTAGGCGGGGTAGTATGTTCACCCCAGGAAATTATTCCCATCCGTAAGGCTTGTGGGCCCGATTTCAAGATTGTTACACCAGGAATTAGGCCTCTCTGGTCAGCGGCCAACGATCAGAAGCGTATCACTACCCCACGCCAGGCGCTTGATCAAGGCGCCGATTATATGGTTATTGGCAGGCCTATTGTTAAGGCTGCAGATCCCGCTGAAGCTGCACAAAGAATTATTGATGAATTGGAGGCATAAATATGTTGAACAGGGAAGAAGCCACCCAGATATTCGTAGAATCCGGAGCTTTAATGGAAGGGCACTTTAAGCTTACCTCCGGGAGGCACAGCAACCGCTATATGCAGTGTGCTCAGGTATTACAATACCCACAGTTTACGGAAAAACTGGCAGCCCATATCGCTGAGAAATATGCTGGAGAAAAAATAGATTGGGTTATTGGTCCAGCTATGGGTGGCATTATTGTCTCTTATGAGGTAGCCAGACACCTTAAGGTTCCCAGCATCTTTTGCGAACGGCAGGATGGCAAAATGGAACTTAGAAGGGGATTTAAACTAAAAGCAGGTGACCGGGTTCTGGTAGTGGAAGATGTGGTAACCACCGGTGGCTCAGTAGTAGAAGTTATGGATATTGTCCGCCAATCGGGAGCAGAGGTAGTAGGGGTAGCGGTACTGGTTGACCGAAGCGGTGGTAAGGTTGATTTTGGGGTAAGGACAGAAGCTGTTTTAAGCATGGATATAGAGTCCTGGGAAGGATCGGACTGCCCGCTGTGCAGGGAAGGAAAAGGCGAGGCCATTAAACCCGGCAGTCGTAACTGATAGCGGAGGTTATGATATGAAAATATTTTTAAATGGAATAGAAATGCAATTTGTCGAGGGTGGCTATAAATATGTATTTATGAAGCCATACCAGCAGTTTAAAGAAAACACCATAAATAAGGAAAATGGTGACAAAATGCATATAGAGTTTTATGATAATGGAGTACAAATAAGGACGCTAATTACAAAAGAGGAAGTTGCTACCATCATAAATCGGGACATAGCTATAGACACCCTGAATAACAAGATATATATACTGGAAGAAGGCAATGAGTTCAGGTCTAACCCGGATGGCTCGGTAGAGATACTCAAATAGTAACCTTTATCTACAGGAAGGTGAGTTATATGAAGGATGGAGAACAGGCGACCAATATTGTTCCGATTATGGAAGAGGCTCTGCAGGAATGCGAGGCTAGATTCCGAAATCTGATTGAATATATTCCAGGTGTGTCCATTCAAGGTTACGGGGTTGACGGAATCGTTCAGTATTGGAATAAGGCGAGCGAATTAATATATGGCTACACCGCTGAAGAAGCTGTGGGGAAAAATCTTGCTGACCTCATTATACCTTCCGTCCTTAAGCCAGTTTTCCAGTCCTGCCTGGAATTAGGAACCCAAGTCACCACCTCCGGCGAGCTATTCCCTGCCGGTGAAGTTGAATTATTAAGTAAAGATGGAACCGTGAAAACCGTGTATTCCATCCATACGGTGGTGGTTAAGGAAGGCCGGGACCCGATTATGTTCTGTATTGATGTTGATCTGACGGAACGTTTGGAGTCAGAAAGAAAACTACGCGAGAGCGAATATAGGTACCGCTCGTTATTTGAATCCGCCAATGATGCTATTATCTTAATAGATGGGATAACTGTGTTGGATTGTAACCACCAGGCTTTGAATATGTTCGGATGCCTGCGAGAGCAGCTTATTGGGAGGTCAGTGGAACCTTTTGTCCCGCCTACGCAGGCTGATGGCAGGGTTACGACAGAAATGATGAAGGATAAAATTGAAAAAAGTTTACAGGGGCAATCAGCGGTATTTGAATTAGGTCTTTATCGTTACGATGGAACTGCCTTTGATACAGAAGTAAGTCTTAATTCTATCAGCTTACAGGGGAAGGCAATGATCCAGGTGATTGCGCGTGATATTACTGAGCGCAAACAGATGGAAGAATGGCTAAGATATATAAGTATGCATGACAAACCCACCGGATTATATAACCGTACCTATTTTGAAGAGGAATTGCATCGTATGCAGACTGGGCGATTTGACCCAGTAGGTATTGTCATGTGTGATGTGGATGGGCTGAAATTGGTTAACGATAACCTGGGTCATGATTCGGGTGATTCTTTGCTTTCTACTGCCGCTCAAATGTTATTGCAGTGCTTCCGGGATAGTGATGTAGTGGCACGAATTGGGGGAGATGAATTTGCTATTATACTGCCCAACTGCCCCCCACTGATGGTTGAAACCGCCTGTAACCGTATCCGCGAAATCACGGCTAATTACCAGGCTTCGTCACCACCATTTCCTTTAAGTATATCGGTAGGATGGGCAGTGAAAAATGATTCGTCTAAAAGCATGCAAGACGTTTTCAAGGAGGCTGATAACCAGATGTATAATGAAAAGCCGAAAAACCGTGATATGTTTCGGGTAATTTTTGATGAAATGTTAACCAAGCTTAAACCAGAGTAATCAAGGTGCGGTGGCTTGGAACCCAATGTCATTTATTGGTTTTTCGGTATTAGTCCGCTTGATAATCCAAGAGTTTCTGAAGGATTTCAGAATTAGGTTTGACTACTATAGTCCAGTAATTATCATAAATGACCATGCCTGGCCTAGCTCCGCCAGGCTTTTTTACGTTAAATCGAAATGTATAGTCAACCTCAACCTTGGGCGAACTGCTGGCTTTGCTATAAAAGGCAGCCAGGGTAGCAGCTTCTTCCAGGGTTTGATCTGGGACTTGGTCAATCAATTTAATGGTTGGGGGCAAGCTGATTATGACATGGGTGCCTGGTATATTCTTGGTATGCAGCCACAGATCATTACGGTCTGATTCTCGCAGGGTTAAACGGTCATTCTGATGATTGTTTCTGCCTACGAAAATTTCTAGCCCATCAGAAGATATGAATTTTCGGGGTTGACTGCGTTCGGGTTTGTTTTTACCACGTGCGGAGCGTGCTTTTAAGTAGCCTTCTTTTTCTAATTCTTCGATTATCTCCTCTATCTGAGCTGGGTTATCGGCCTGTTCCACAGCCACCAAGACTGATTCCAGGTAGTCTATGCCATGTTGGTTTTCTGCCATAAGATGCTCAAGGTGCTTTTGGGCGCCTCGGCTCTTGTTATAGGTTTTGAAAAATCGTTGCGCATTCTGAATGGGGGTATAACGTACATCCAGGTTCAGGCTTATCTGTTCCCCAGTATAAAAATCATTTAATACAGCTACGGTATCACCTTTTTTATAGAGGTGGGCATAAGAGGTCAGCAATTCACCCCAAACCCTGAATTTTTCATTTTCCTGAGCATGGCTAAGATCCCCTTCCTGGAGGAATTTCTTTTTATAAGCCTTGTTTAAGTGTTCTTTGATGTTACGGGAAAGATTAACCTGCATTGATTCCAGCCGAATTTGGCTTAGTTTTTGTAAATAGTAAGCATCGCAGGCTTCATTCATGGACGCAAAATCCCGAGTTACTACTTCTGGTGAATGAGTTAAGGGCTGGTAAGGGGTGAACTCCAGGGGGACGTTTTTCTGGTACTGAACTACTGGGTTTATTATTCCCTGGTCGATGTTGGTAATCAAAGTTCGGGTAGAATTATATAGCTGGCTTAACTCATACTCTCCACATTGCTCGACTGGCAGGCTGCAATCCAGTCCGGCTGCGGCACAAATTTCTCGGGCACAGTAGGGGCTAAGGCCGGTATAAATATTAAACAGAGCTGAGGCAATGTTTACATCTTCCGTCTGGTTCCACATAGCGGCAGTGAAATCTTGGAACTTATCATTCAGAGGCTCCATTTTGTCTCGGGCAGGGGGAGTGATATATTCCTTGCCGGGATAAACCTCTCGCACATCACTGCTATATTTTTTGTTGGCATCTAATATTAGGCCATTTTCAGGGCTAATCAGGATAATGTTAGAATGCCGTCCCATAAATTCACAGATCAGTAGTTTATCTGTCCATTCTTTGAAATCATTCAGTGCTTCTATCCGTATATATACAATACGTTCCATTCCAATTTGCTTGATTTCCTTGATTTTTCCACCTTCCAGGTATTTGCGCAGCAGCATGCAGAAAGAGGAGGGCTGGCTGGGGTTAGCCTTTTTTTCACTGCTGATATGGATCCGCGCCCACCGAGGGTTAGCCGATATTACGAGTCGGACTGTCCCTGCTTTGGCCTGGCGTATGGAAAGGAAAATCTCATCTCTTTCGGGTTGATATATCTTATCTATACGAGCATCAATTAATTCGGAATTTAATTCTCTGGTTATGGCTTTAATAGCTAATCCGTCAAAAGGCATTGAATTTCTCCTTCTTGATAATATATTTGTGAGGGGACACACCGCCTGCGGTGGAATGTCCCCCTGGATTGGAATGCCCCCGCGATATTTTTGAGTATGACTATTAGAATAGTATACCATTGAAATTCGCAATTCCATATTCCTTATGCTCATTTGGGGGTCGGTGCCTGACCCCTTCCTCCATATGACAAACTGAATAAGTTGATAAGTGGGGTGACAGGCACCCATAGCATTGACTTAAATTCGAAAATATATAAGAATGTTGTAGAGGTGAATAAGGAGGCAGAGTCATGGCTGAAAAAATCAAGGTAATCGTCTCGGGAGCGTTCGGTAAAATGGGCATGGAAACAGCTCGAGCAGTTCAAAATGATGATGAATTAGAACTGGTGGGCTTAATGGATATACGGGCCAGAGGGGAGCATGGGGGGAACATGGCCGGAAATCAGGAATTCTCTGTGCAGGTGGAAAATGATCTGGATAGTCTTATAAAAAAAGCAGGGCCCAGTGTAATGGTTGATTTTACAAATCCGCAAGCAGTCTATAATAATGTCAAAACAGCCCTTAAATGTGGGATAAGCTGTGTCGTGGGGACTACCGGTTTAAACGAGGTAGAACTAAAACAACTCGAAAAGTTGGCACTGGAAAATGGGGTAGGGGTGGCGGTAATACCTAATTTTGCTATTGGAGCGGTTTTGATGATGAAACTAGCCCAGGAAGCAGCCCAGTATTTTCCTGATGTAGAGATCATAGAAATGCATCATGATCATAAAATGGATGCTCCTTCTGGTACTGCTATAAAGACGGCGGAAATGATAAACAAGCACCGCGTTCCCAACCCGGTTCGAAATAGCCGGGAGTATGAAAGGCTGGCCGGTTCTCGAGGGGGAGAAATCGGGGGGATAAGGATTCACAGCGTCAGGTTACCGGGCTTTGTGGCTCATCAGGAAGTGATTTTTGGCGGGGTGGGCCAAAGCCTGAGAATAAGGCATGATTCTTTTGATCGGGTCGGTTTTATGCCAGGGGTACTTTTGACAGTTAAGAAAATGATGGGAATTAAGGGCCTGGTTTATGGCCTGGAAAACCTACTGTAAACGAATAAGATAGGCTCTCTTTCAGAGTGTCGATAAAGTCAGACCGAGCAAAAAAGTTCAAGAGCAAGGCATTAATGAAAGCCAGTGATTGAGGCGTATAAGGTATGGGGACGGACCGTCTGCTTCGCAGTAAGGTCACGTCCCCGTATAGAGTACGTCGATTGAAAGGGCTTTGGTTAATAACGCAGCTATTGGGCTTTTTTGACGGTCTGGCTCTCTTTTTTTTGCCCTGAAATAAGAGATTGGTCAAAGAGCTTTATGGGGACAGACACAGGTCTGAACAGAGTACATATAATGCTATTAACTGTAGTCACAAAAGTAAAAACCCAGAGGGAGGGCTAATGGTGAGTTCAGTTCTTTCAGGGATAAAAATTGCCGTACTGGGGGGGGATGATCGTGAGCTAATCTTGGTAGCTGAATTGGTTAAAAGGGGAGCTACGGTGGTAGCAGTTGGATTTCCACGGGAAAAAATCAGTCATGGCGCATTTGTTGTCAATAGCGTCGAGGAAGCCTGTAAGGATACAGAAGTGCTTATATTGCCTTTGCCAGGCACTAATGAGAAAGGGGTAATAAGAGCCGTATATGCTGAACAGGAATTGCAATTAACGGAAAAGGCGATAGCCAGTGTTTCTCGCAATGCCTTAATTATTATTGGTTCAGCCCGAAAATATCTAAAGGAATGGGCCACTAAATATGATTTAACTTTGATGGAAATAGTGGAAATGGACGAAATTGCCATACTTAATTCCATTCCTACGGCAGAAGGCGCGCTCCAAATAGCTATGGAAGAAACCTCTAGTACCATCCATGGCAGCAAGACCTGTGTCATTGGATTTGGAAGGGTTGGGATAACCATGGCCAGAACCCTGAAAGCTCTTGGTTCTGAGGTTACGGTAGTAGCCCGAAATTCCGGGCAATTGGCCCGGGCTTATGAAATGGGCTGCAATCGGGCTGGATATGAAGACCTGCATGAAATCATGAATCATACCAATATAGTATTTAACACGGTTCCCTGTATGGTGCTTGATAGCAGCATATTAAAGTATGCCAATCCCGAGGTACTCATTGTTGATCTAGCTACCCAACCCGGGGGAACAGATTTTGAAGCAGCCAATACCTTTGGCTTGAAGGCCATTTTAGCACCAGGGCTTCCTGGCAAGGTCGCTCCAGTATTTGCCGGTAAAATTCTGGCGGATGTTATACCCAAATTGCTTATCAAGGAATTTGCCGAACTTGATAAAGACTTGCTCTATGGTTAGCAAGGAGGTGCAAATAGTGCAAAAAGAACGCTTAACAGGCGTAAAGATTGGTGTAGTGTTAACTGGCTCACATTGCACCATAGGAGGAGTCTTGCCCCAGATTGAGAAATTGAAAGAAGAAGGGGCGCTAATTTACCCGATCATGTCTTATACGGTTGACGAAACAGATAACAGGTTTTATAAGGTCGCCGATTTGAAGGAGTTTTTAAAACAGGTAACGGATAAGCCGATTATTAATACTATCGTAGGGGCGGAACCCATAGGTCCCCAAAAAATGTTGGATGTGGTGCTGGTTATTCCCGCTACTGGTAATACGATAGCCAAACTTGCCACTGGTATCGTTGATACTCCTGCTCTAATGGCCATTAAAGCCCATTTAAGAAATCAGCGCCCGGTAGTAATAGCTATTTCCACTAATGATGCGCTAGGTATCAATGCCCGTAATCTTGGCTTGCTATTGAATATGAAGAATATTTATTTTGTACCTTTCCGGCAGGATGATCCTTATCAAAAGGCCAATTCTGTACTTGCTAATCTGGAGCAGGTTATCGATACTACCTTATGTGCTTTACAGGGAAAACAAATTCAACCACTTTTGCTAGGATCGTTGTAGTTGCTCAACGGTTTGTGGTAAACTATTATGAAAAATTAATCGCAGATGGTTGGTAGGAGGTAGTTGATAATGGCAGATGGCGTAAGATTGGCGATAGTAGGGGCTACAGGGGCTGTGGGACAGGAAATGCTTAAAGTTCTAGAAGAAAGAAATTTTAATGTTAAAGAGATTTTATTATTAGCTGATCCTCGTGAAGCAGGAACTAAAATAAAATTCAAAGGTGAAACAATTACTGTGAGGAGTGCTGGTCCCGAAGCATTTAAACAATCCGACCTGGCATTATTCGCAGTAGGAACCGATATAAGCCAACAACTGGCACCTATGGCGGTAGACAATCACTGCCTGGTGATCGATAATAGTTATGCTTTCCGGATGGAGGAGGGTGTACCCCTGGTAGTACCTGAGGTTAATCCAGAGGATATTGCTTCCCACCGGGGGATTATTGCTAATCCCAATTGCTCTACCATAATTATGGTGGTGGCCATAAATCCGATTCACCAAGCTGCCGGGCTTAAAAGGGTCATCGTATCCACCTATCAGGCAGTTTCTGGGGCAGGTAAGGCGGGCCTTGATGAATTGGAAAGGAATACCCGGGATTATCTGGAGAATAAAGAGGCCATTTCAGAGGTTTTTCAACATCAGATTGCATTTAACCTAATACCCCATATAGATGTTTTTGTAGAGGATAATTATACCCGGGAAGAAATGAAAATGGTCTTCGAAACGAGAAAAATTATGCATGCCCCTGATTTAAGAATTGCGCCTACCGCAGTCAGGGTGCCTGTATTCAGAAGTCATTCGGAATCGATAAATCTGGAAACGGAGAAGAATTTGAGCGCCGAAGAAGCCAGGAAAATATTAGCTTCAGCTCCTGGTATCATTGTGCAAGATGACCCAGCTAATAATATCTATCCTATGCCGCTTTATACATCGAATACGGATGAAGTATATGTTGGTAGAATTAGAAGAGATATTTCCTTGGATAATGGTTTGGCTTTCTGGGTGGCAGCGGATCAAATCAGGAAGGGTGCCGCAACTAATGCGATTCAGATAGCTGAAATCGTGGTTAATAAAAACCTTTTTTAGGAAGTGTGAATATTGAGGATACTGGTTCAGAAATTTGGCGGGACATCGCTCGCTACTACTGAATTGAGATCACGAGTATGCGAAATCGTCCATGCCAATAAACAGGAAGGTTTTTCGGTGGTAGTAGTGGTATCTGCTATGGGCAGGGAAAATGCCGCTTATGCTACGGATACTTTTATAAATCTGATCAAGGAAGTGAATCCTGAGCCATTAGCACGGGAGTTAGACATATTGATGTCCTGCGGTGAGACCATATGTGGAGTTTTGCTGGCCAACCAACTGACTGCCCAGGGAATGAAAGCTAAATTTCTGAGTGGCGAACAAGCAGGGATTGTAACGGATGGCAATTATGGCAATGCCCATATTCGCTATGTGAATCCCCAGAAAATTACAGAATGTCTTAAAGAAGGCATGGTAGCAGTCGTAGCCGGATTCCAGGGGATAGGTGAAAATGGCGAATTAACCACTCTGGGCCGAGGGGGGAGCGATACCACCGCCTGTGCTCTGGGGGTAGCTCTGAATGCAGAGTGTATAGATATATTTACGGATGTTGAGGGGGTTATGACTGCTGATCCGCGCATCGTAGAAAATGCACGTTTGCTGGATGCTATTACTTACAATGAAATCTGTCAACTAGCACGTGATGGCGCCAAGGTAGTGCATCCTCGGGCAATTGAAATAGCCATGCAAAAAGGGATTCCTATTAGAATAAGATCTACTTTCACAGATACGCTGGGCACTATGATTGCCAATCAGCCACACCAATTAGACGAGCCGGTCAAAATTATTAGCGACCGTTTGATTACTGGCATCACATATACCTCGGATATTTCCCAGATTAAAATTACTACCGGCGGACTAGGCGACCAAAAAGGCATTGAGCTTAAAGTGTTTAAATCCCTGGCTTTAGCAGGAGTTAGCGTGGATTTTATTACGGTTCAACCGAAGGCCATTATGTTTACGGTTCACAGTAAAATAGCTGCCAAGGCTATGGGAGTTTTGCAAACCCTGGATCTGCTTCCCGAAATGGAGTCGAATTGTGCCAAGGTTGCTATCGTAGGA
The DNA here is from genome assembly GCA_028693695.1 of Syntrophomonas sp. Taxonomy (GTDB): domain Bacteria; phylum Bacillota; class Syntrophomonadia; order Syntrophomonadales; family Syntrophomonadaceae; genus PHAA01. Next base: position 5,278 of record JAQUUV010000015.1, on the reverse strand, counting down.
GCAGCTATGACGGGAATTCCAGGCATAATATATAAAATGGTGGAAGCGCTGACAGAGTGTGATATTACTATATTGCAGGCCGGTGATTCATATACAAACATTTGGTGTTTGGTTAAAATGGAACATATGAAAAAGGCAGTTCAGGCCTTACATGATAAATTTGAACTGGGCAATAAATAGTGGTTGTTCCATGGGGCATTGGGCGGTTAATAAATAATGTAGGAGATGGCGAAAAAATGGCAATGCTTAAAATGTTTACGGCTATGATAACCCCTTATCATTCTGATTTACAGGTGAATTATACCCGGGCAGGTGAAATTGCTGAGCATTTGGCCGATACCGGCAGCGATGGGCTGGTGATTAGCGGTACCACTGGGGAATCGCCTGTGCTTAGCAAGGAAGAGAAGTTGGAGTTATTTGCTGCGGTAAAGGCTAAGGTCGGCAGCCGGGTTGAGGTTTGGGCCGGAACCGGCTCTTACGATACTAAGGCTTCAGTTAGTTTGAGCCAGGCTGCAGAGAAAGTGGGGATGGATGGTCTGTTGGTCGTTACCCCCTATTATAATAAGCCTTCTCAAGAGGGTATATACCAGCATTTTAAAACCATAGCCGAGAGCGTATCTATACCGATTATGCTTTATAATATTCCCGGTCGAACGGGAACCAATATGCTGCCAGAAACGGTAGCCCGCTTGGCTGCTATTGAAAACATTGTGGCTCTTAAAGAATCCAGCGGCAGCATGGATCAATTATCGATTTTGAAGAATACAGTGCCAGAAAGCGTCTCAATATTTTCTGGAGATGATTCCCTTACCCTGCCTATGCTGGCTTTGGGAGCGACAGGGGTGGTCAGCATTGCATCACATCTGGTAGGAAAAGAGATCAAACAAATGCTGGAATGTTTTGCAGCAGGCGATGTGAACCAAGCCCAACAACTCCATAATTACCTTTTTCCTATGTTCAAGGGTTTATTCATTACTACCAATCCGGTGCCGGTAAAAGAGGCATTAAATATTCTGGGGATGGACGTAGGAGGCTTGCGCTTGCCTTTATGCAATGCTAATGAAGGTGAAATAGCTCAATTGAAGGAATTACTGAATAGGTATCATTTATTAAAATAGAACCCTTTTGGCATGGGGGGTAATTTATAAATTTGAGGTGTTAAAACAATAGACCCTTTAGGGTCTATTGTTTTAACCAGCAATAAAACAATAATACATATTATGGCAATATTAAAATTTGTATGACGTCGACCTTTGGGCTATAATAAGCACAGCGGTAATGTTCGGATTCCTGCTATATTAAAAATTGAATAAGAAGGAGGTGTTTGGGTGTCAGACGATGCACGCCTACAGATCATTCCCTTGGGCGGATTAGGGGAGATCGGCAAAAACATGATGGCAATCAGATACCAGGATACCATTGTGGTCATCGATTCCGGACTCATGTTTCCCGAGGATGAACTGTTGGGTATTGACTTAGTTATTCCTGATATTAGCTTTTTGGTGGAAAATCGGGAGAAAGTGAAGGCCATTCTCTTAACGCATGGGCATGAAGACCATGTGGGTGCCCTACCGTATGTGTTGAAAGAGATTAACCCGCCGATTTACGGCAGCAAATTAACCCTGGGAATCGTGGAAGGAAAACTCAAAGAACATAGCCTTAGCAATGTAGAATTGAATATTGTGCGGCCGCGGGATATGGTTGAAATTGGGCCGCTGGTAGTTGAGTTCTTTCGCGTAAGTCATAGCATACCAGATTGTATGGGCATAGCTATTCATACCCCATTGGGAATTATTTTTCATACGGGAGATATTAAGCTGGATCAGACTCCGGTCGATGGACAGGTAGTTGACTTTCGCAAAATGGCGGAACTGGGCGAAAAAGGCGTATTGCTTATGTTCAGTGACAGCACCAATGCTGAGAGACCGGGATTTACAAAGTCTGAGAAGGTTGTAGGGAACGCCTTTGATGAGATCTTCGGCAGGTGTGAGGGGCGTATTATAGT
>JAQUUV010000015.1:0-3173 GCA_028693695.1 Syntrophomonas sp. | reverse complement strand
AAGGTTACTGCTGGCAAAGTACTGGTAGATGGACTGGGCGTAGGTGATGTGGGCAATATTGTGCTTAGAGACCGCAGGCAATTGTCCCAGGATGGTATCATAATAGTAGTAGTGACTATTAGTAATGGCTTAGTGGTATCGGGTCCGGACATTGTTACCCGAGGTTTTGTCTATGTCCGAGAATCGGAACAATTAATTGAAAACGCTAAAGCCAAAGTCAATGAAGCCTTAGATCACTGTTCGCGCAAGAGTATTACCGAGTGGTCCATTATTAAATCACAGATTCGTGATAAGTTGGGGAAACATTTGTATGAAAAAACAGGTCGCAGACCTATGATAATGCCTATTATTATGGAGACATAATAAGGCGAGCCAATAAAATATTAGATTCTAGTATCACCCTGTTGCATTTCTCAGCAGGGTGATTTTATTTTTATTGGAGACGGTGGAATGTATTTTTTTAGCTCTTGGAGGCAAATCTAAGAAAAAGGATTCTGCTTATGAAAGGGGCATCTCTTGTGACAGAAAATAATCCCAACACAGAGGGGACGGAAAGTAATACAAAGTTGGAAAACATTAAAGAATTGGGGCAAATCGAAATTCCAAGCTTTAAAAGTGACATACACTGTTTAACAATTGCCGGGCAGGTAGAGGGGCACATGGTATTGCCACCGCAAAATAAAACCACCCGTTATGAACATGTCATACCCCAGTTGGTAGCGGTAGAGGAAAACCCGCAGATTAAAGGCTTGCTGGTAGTATTAAATACGGTAGGGGGGGACGTGGAAGCGGGGTTGGCGCTGGCCGAGATGATCTCCGGTCTATCCAAGCCTACCGTCTCTATTGTATTGGGCGGGGGCCATTCTATCGGTTCTAGCATTGCCGTAAGTACTGACTATTCATTTATCGCGCCTTCAGCGACCATGACTATTCATCCCATTCGTTTGACTGGACTGGTTATTGGCGTCGCCCAGACTTATGAGTATCTGGATAAAATGCAGGATCGGGTGGTGAACTATGTGGTTCAGCATTCTAAAATTACTGATAAAAAATTCAGGGAACTCATGTTTAAAACTGGGGATTTAGCACGTGACATTGGCACAGTTTTGGTGGGCAATGATGCGGTTGAATGCGGTCTCATTGACGAAATGGGTGGACTGCATGATGCAATAGTCAAACTACATGAACTTAAGGATATGCCGAGGGGTGTTTTGCAATGATATTATATACACCTAATCCACTGGAACTCCTGGAGAATAGTAAAACAAATGAATTAATTAATATTAAATTGCCATCGGGAGGGAGTATGAATGCGGAACCCCTGGATTTTGGCCAACTAAGAATTGTTGAAATAATTAGTACCGATCCTATGGATTATATGGACAGCAAGTACCAGCCGGGAACTGTAATAAAATTGAGGCTGGAAGATGCTTTATAGGAAAAGCCACGTCGCCACATGATATAAAAAGCCTGCCGACTTTGTCGACAGGCTTTAAAAATGGCATGTACAAAATTACTGTTTTTCTAATCGGTAAACCATTGGGTAACATAGAGATAAGATCCACTCTTGTAGAAACCCAGACCTACTTTATGGTAACCGGAATTCAGAATATTGGCTTTGTGGCCAGGTGAGTTCATAAAGGCATCGTGTGCACCTTTGACACTAACGTTTTTAGCGATGTTTTCCCCGGCCATACGGTAGGTAATACCTAAACTTTTCATCATATCAAATGGGCTCCCATAAGTTGGGGAAGTGTGACTAAAATAATTGTTTACAGCCATATCCTGAGATTTAAGAGAAGCTCCACTATTAAGGTTTGTGTCCATGGCTAGTGGCGTAAGATTAGCTTTGACCCTCTCCGCATTAATATAGCCTAGCATTTCAGTTTGCATAGCACTGCTGGAAGGGGCTGGGGTCGGTGCCGGCGTTGGTGTAGGTGTAGGTGTAGGTGTAGGTGTCGGCACTGGACTTGGTGTTGGAGCCGGAGCCGGAGCCGGAGCCGGAGTTGGCGTCGGTACAGGAACAGGAACAGGTGTAGGCAACGGGTTTGAACAGGCTACGGTTTTATAAACCCAGTGGTACCGACCATCTGACCCTTTTACCAATGTAACCTTTATGCATTTAGATGGAGTACTGTTGAAAAGAGTTGTGAAACTTGTCCTGGGGGTTGTTACGTATGTAGCCGCTTTAGCGGTTTGTATAGGGGCCAATATTAACAAAAATACTATAGTTGCTGCTAAAAATTTCTTCATGAATTACCTCCTTGTATTATCATAATAATTATTTCTCGAAAATACCTCCTTTCAATTACCCTAGCAGAACTCTTGTAAAGATTACTAGTAGATAATATTTCCATATAAATAATGTTTAAGCTGTAATATGGTATACGTGGTCATCTTCAATAATCATGGTAAATTATTCCTTGCCTTATCTTACCTTTGACGATTTTTAATGGTTACAGATAGAATTGTATGTAGATTTGTAGCGAGAATACAATAGTGGAATTTGAAGACTAACCTAGGAAGGAGGAAGAAAAACAATTATTGGGGAGGATATTATGAATAAGAAATTTTCTTGGAGTCTAGTAATTATAGGGTTGTTATTTTCTATATCATTTTTTGCTTTTAATTCAGTTCAAAGTAAAGATAAGCCGGTAGAGAGTACAGTTGAGGCCCAAGCAGAAGAGACTAGCGCTACTTTAAATGCTGCGGTTGAGAACGGCAATAATACATCGCCTACAGTATCTGTAAGCAATCCTGCTGATAGTTTAAGCCTTGATAAGGGACAAGCAGTAAAAATATCTGCCACTGCTGCAGATGATAAAAAAGTGGAGACTGCACCTAGTTCATCAGTTAACAACAATCAGCCGATTGTGAAGGAAAACAAGAATACTAGCATACCAGTTTCTCGGTCTGGGCAGACCACAGACACATACAAATATCCTAAACTAAGTAAAGTTAATGGATCATTTGGACAATTCCGGTATAGAGATTTAGCTGGTGGCAGAATAGAAGTAGATCCTAAATGGATTGCTGAAAACATTGTAACTATCAAATTACCGGGTTTAAATAGAAACGTACAGGTTAATAAGGATGCTGCAGATAATTTTATCAAGGCTTTTACATATATAAAAAATGGTACTGCAACTATAAACGGCAAAGAGGTTCCCCTG
>JAQUUV010000190.1 GCA_028693695.1 Syntrophomonas sp. | reverse complement strand
GGAAGCAAAAAGAACGTCCCCTTGCTTCCGAGCGGTGAGTTATAAATCTATATGCACAGTCATATTTATAACTAATCTTACATATTTTACTAGCAAAGGAGGTGTTGTTGATGGGGAAAAAATTACCTATAGAATTGAAAGGGCTGGGTAATGCAATAATCATAGCCTTGCTGCTCTGCACCCTGGCATCCATACTGGTTTATTTTACCGGGTTAAAGGAAACGCTCCTAAATCCCATCGCTAAACTGGTACTGGTAATCAGCGTCTTTTCCGGTGGGTGCTATGTCAGTAAGGCTTATGGCAACAAGGGATTAGTGCGTGGAGTAAGCCTGGGCATCATGTTCTTTACCCTTATGTTCATAACCACGCTGATTTATAGTCCGGCTCATATTTATTTCAAAGGATTCGTATACACCCTGACCGTTTGCATCGTATCGGGCGGAATCGGGGGCATCTTAGGAATCGGTCTAAGTGAGAATTAAAAGATTAGGGGTGAAATGCTTAACCACTTCACCCCTAATCATAAGATGCTCATACGTATCTACGTAACACGCAATCCTAATGTGTCAACGGCTCAGACATAAGAGAAGCAATCCGCAGAAAATGAATAAACCAGCTATAGTCAGTCGCAGATTTAGCATCTCTTAAGCCCCCTCACCCAAAGAAAAAGGAGTAGACAACTACTCCCCCGGTTATCCCCAAATTTTAAGCAAGATATCTCTCAAGAAATTTGGAATACGAATATAATAAACCTGCACTACATTCACCCCTTTTTAAAAGCTTTTCGAAAACCTGCTTATTGCAGGCCAATCTTATTGAATTCACTTTATGATATGAAGGGATGATGAAAAATGTTACCTTTCCTCATATAATTTTTACTACTGTTTGAAATTAGGGGCTATACCCACTGCTCCAGTTCCTCCTTGAGCTCCGTCCTGAGTAGTGAGATCAGGTTCTTAATGGGAATACTGTTCTTAAAAACTTCCCCATAGTTGCGGTTAATTAACCTGGTATCCAGCACTACTACCGCTCCCCGGTCACTCTCACTCCTAATCAGACGGCCTACCCCCTGCTTAAACCGAACTGCCGCATCAGGAAGCATAAAGTTGGCAAAGCTATTTTTGCCCTGCATTTTATAGTATCTGTCCCAGGCACTGCAATAAGGGTCTGATGGTGAACGAAATGGCAGCTTGACAATTACCAGACATTTTAGCACTTCCCCTTTCAGGTCTATTCCTTCCCAAAAGGTCTCTACTCCCATTAAAATACTATTTTCATGGCCCTTAAATTCCTCCACCAGACTGGCAAACTCTCCATCTTCATGTTGAACCAGTAATTTCAGCTTATGCTGTCGACAAAAAGGACGCAGCTCAGCAGCAGCTTCCTGCATATGCTTCTTGGAAGTAAACAAAACCATGGTCTGCCCACCCTGGGTTGAAAATATGTCAGCCAGAACTTTATTTACTTCCCGGTTAAATGCTTGGCTGCTCGGGTCGGGCATATCCCTTACTACATACAGGCAGGCCTGCTTCTGGTAGTCAAAAGGCGAGAGTTCCATAAGGGTTTCCATTTTCCCTTCTCTGGCATACTCGTTTAAACCGTTTCGGTCTATGAAATGATCGAAGCGGTCCTCAATAGCCAAGGTAGCGGAAACCATAACCAAGGCCTTGAGCTTTTGATAAAGCTGCTGATTAAGTTTATCCCCGCTATTTACTGCCGCAGAACATATTGCCACCGCTTTACCTTTTAAGCAATCCAACCAGGTAATGCTCTCGTCAAAGTGGATTTCTTCGACCATTATAGAAAAGGTGGTATTATCGATTTCCTGCAAGGCATTGGTGATTCCTATGAGGTCGCCACCTTCCACTTGCCCTTCCAGTTCCATCGCTATATCTCTTAGTTTATTTAGCAGCAGGTCGATATTAGGTTTCCATTCCTGCCGGTATATCTCGTGCATGTCTGCAAACCACTCACGTTTTTTATCCCCAGGGCTCAATATATGACTGAAATTAAATTCATCACCATACTTCAAACCTTTGCACATAGCATCAAATATTTTTCGGGTCAGCTTGATAGCCTTATCCACCAATATTCCCGTTTCATCAATCATTGCACTGAGGTGGGCGTAACTGCTCCGCAGGTGAAAAAGGTAACCCTTTTTAGAGCGTTTATCTTTCACATAAAGTACTTGCAGTAAATTAAGCGTGTCATACAGAGAAAAACGATGGGCCAATCGCTCAAAAGACTCTTTGATAAAGGTGTGAGCTTCATCGATAATCAAATATTTAAATTCGGGTAAAATACTGTTTTCCACTAGGACATCTGATAAAAGCAAAGCATGATTGGTAACTATAAGATCGGCTTTATTCATACTTTTGATCATCTTTAAACGATAACATTTATCGCGATATTGACACATTTCTCTCTGGCAGTTATTCCGATCGGCGGCGATTACTCCCCAGTGTTGCATCAATTCCTGTTTTAATGCCAGTTCTTTGCGATCACCGCTTTTGGTAACCTCAGCCCAGCCTAATATCGCTTCAATAAAATCCGTTTCGCCAGGTTCTAGTCTTTTTTTGCCCGCTAATATGTTCTGGTATTTATGCCAGCACACAAAATTATCCCGGCCTTTGGCCTCGGTGTACTTCAATGCATAGCCCATGGCTCTTTCCAACTCCGGCAAATCGCGGTCGATAATCTGCTGCTGCAAAGCTTTGGTCTTAGTGGATATGACGACCTTATCCTGGTTTTGCTTCGCCCAGATTAAAGCAGGCACTAGATACGCATAGGTTTTTCCAACCCCTGTACCCGCCTCTGCAGCCAGAAAAGTCTCATTATCGAAGGCTCGAGCAACCGCGCTGGCAAAGCGTAACTGTTCCTCTCGGTGGATGAAACCCTCTATGCATTGTTCCATCTTACCACCGGATTCCATAAAACCTTGCACTAAGCTTAAATAATTATTCATTATTGATCCTTTCCGTGTGAGTTTTACCATCAACCATTTTCACTTGATAGACGGCTTCAACTTCCACCCGGTTATTGATCAGGATATCAATGCAGGAATCCAGGTCAGCGGTGACAGTTTTAATAGCTAAGCCACAACTGGTCGATATTTCACGCGGGGTCGGCATAATCAAAAAATTAGCGGATGCGTTTTTCAGTACCCGCTCCGCTTTTAACGCCTGCGATGTTGATATGAAAGTAAAAACGCCATAGTCCTTCAATTTAAACAGACTGTTTTCCATAAATACATCTCCTGAGACTAATAGTTCAAATCGGAAATTTTGTAAAATGTAGCCTTGCTATCCCCTATCAGTTTATCACCAACATAGACCTGTCCCTCAGTAAATATCAGATTTTTGCCAGCCTTTAAAACCTTGCCCCTGGCAACTATCGTGTCTCCTAGCCTGGCTGCAGACGTTAGGGAGGTGGAAATATCCACCGTTGCGCCTTTTATTCCCAAGCTTCTTATAGCATTACCCATTGCGGCATCAACAATAGACATGATTAATCCACCATGAATTAATCCTATGGGATTAGTATGCTCCTGGTTGGAAACAACCCTTATTTCAGCATAACCCGGAGCCAACATCTGTAATTTTACCCCTAATAATTTATAATAAGCAGTCTCTTTTATCGATTCTTGCAGATAAGCAAAAAGTTTTTCATCCAGACCGGCATTAACCGCATCCAACGTAATTGAACCCCCTTCTGTTTGAGTTTTTTTCAAAAGTAATTATACCATGATGATTCAATTACTCATAAAAAATATAAATCTGTACAAAATAACAGAAGGAAGGAGGCCTATAAGATGGTTCGAGATTGGCGTATATTGTTATTACCTCTCGTTATAGTGGTCTTATTCATTGCTGTATTCTTAATATTTCAGGGAAAGCCTAAGCCAGAACAAAAACCCATTCCCCAACCAGATACCGTACAGCCTGAAAAACAAGAAACCAGTAAGGCCGAGCCGAAATGGTATGTGCAATTTTCAGTAAAAGGACAAAAGTCAACTTATTATACCGAAGCTGCCCAAGCTCCTGCTTCTGCGTCTGCCAAAGGATATTTTCTGGGTTCGGGCGCCGTCCACCCACGGTATCCTCTTAATGCCGGCGGCGAAGCCAGGCAGCCGATTATCCCCTTTGGAACTGTGCTCTACCTATCTGAACCCGTTGAAATTCAGGGCAACCAGTATAAATCCCTGGTGGTCAATGATACCGGTGACGTTTATTATGGTTTGTGGCGCAATTACCCATATTGGGTCGACGTCTATGCTGGCCAGACCAATTATTATACTAATAAAGCAGCTTTTAAATCTGGGGTAAAGCTGATTGATTATTACTGGTATCAGCCTTGGGATTAACAATCCCTAACTATTCATGGGTTTTGGGTTTTTCCTTTGATCGTCTGATTCATACCTAACCCGGTTGGCACAAAGATCACATATAAATGTACCCGGCTTATCTTTGTTGCTTACTTTCTTAAAATCTTTGTTATCTTCTCCCAGTTGATA
>JAQUUV010000189.1 GCA_028693695.1 Syntrophomonas sp. | reverse complement strand
AAAAAGCGAGGGACAGGTATGAAACTGACCAATGATATGCTGCTGGAACAACAACAAAAGCTGATAATGACGCCGGAATTACGATTGGCTATTGCCATTTTGCAAATGTCCACCCTGGAACTAGGGGAGTATACGCAAAACGAATTGGAAGAAAACCCGTTGCTGGAAGAAAAGGAAATTGAGGATGTCGTAGAAGAAAGCTCTGATCAGGACAATGAAAAAAATGAGGAGACTATTGATAAAACAGCAGAGTGGCTGGAATATTTTAATGATCGGGATATTGGGTTTCCTATCAACGATTTAGTTGAAAAATCCTTTGATAATTTCTTGACCCAGAGGCCTAGTCTTTATGAACACCTTCAATTTCAATTGCACCTAGCCTGCAAGAACAGTGAAGATATGGCGGTGGGACAGTATATCATTGGCAACTTGGATCCCCATGGTTATCTTTGCGTAGAGCCAGAAGAAGTTGCGGCTAAAACCGGAGCGGATATGGAACAGGTTCGTAAAGTGATAAGTTTGGTTCAATCTTTTCATCCGCACGGTGTTGGGGCATACAATCTAGGGGAATGCCTGTTAATTCAGCTACGCCACTATGGTAAGGAAAACCACATGGTGAGGGAGATAATCGAAAAACATCTCGATGACTTGGCAAAGGGCAAACTGGGCAAGATAGCACAGGCCTTGGGAACCACCATTTGCGATGTTCAAGAAATATGCGACTTGATACGCACCCTGGATCCTAAACCGGGTTTGCAATACAGTCCTATGGATGAAGTTAAATATATTATTCCAGATGTCATTGTAGAAAAAGTAGAAGGGGAATATGTGGTGGTGCTTAATGATAGCGCATCGCCCCGTCTGATGGTCAATCAGCTCTATGAAAATATGCTGCGGCAACCGGGTGCCTTTTCTCCTGACGCCTGCAAATACCTGGAAGAGAAGATGGGGGCGGCTGTCTGGCTCATTCGCAGTATAGAGCAGCGCCGTAGAACCCTATATAAAGTAGCACGTTGTATCGTTGACTTCCAGACGGAGTTTCTGAACTATGGAATCAAGTACCTAAAGCCTCTAAACCTTAAACAGGTTGCAGATATAATTGAAGTTCATGAATCAACCGTTAGCCGTGCTACCTCCAAAAAGTATATTCAGACCTCCCAGGGCTTGTTTGAGTTAAAATACTTTTTTGGCAGCGGTGTGGAGAGTCAAAACGATCATGAAAAAATTTCTTCCAAAAGCATTAAGAGTATAATTGAAGAAATTATTGATAATGAGGATACCGCTCATCCTGTAAGTGACCAGACTATAGTGGAGATTCTAAAGATTAAGGGGATAAACATATCTCGTCGGACGGTAGCCAAATATCGGCAAGAAATGGGAATATCACCAACCACATCACGAAAAAGATACTAATTTTAAAGCAATGTACATCATATATATCTAAATGTGCTATAATAATAGACGAATATATTAATGAAATGGGCATATATTATAGGGTTACAGGGACAAATTTGTCCCTGGTATGACAATATGTCCCGAGGACAGTGCATGGATAAGATATTTACTATCATGGAGAGGTTCGCTCCTGAAGCGATTCAGATAATGAATGCCAGATACCTGGTTTTAAGACAGGTACTCCACAACCAGCCGATCGGTAGGCGTCAGTTGGGTAAAAACGTGGGCTGCAGCGAAAGGTTGGTACGAACTGAAGTGGATACCCTCAGAGCTCGGGGGGCTTTGCAAACGACTCCGGCTGGAATATACCTGACTCCATATGGGGGGGAAATGCTGAGGGATATTGATGAGATTGTTCCCTGGCTTTTCAATATTCAGATTCTGGGTGATAAGCTCAAGGAGCGTTTTGGCTTGGATGAAGTTATAATCGTTCCCGGTGATTCATTTATGAACTCTTTTGCCCAAGAAGATCTGGGTCGGGCAGGTGCTGAATACCTACGTAAAAAATTGTATCCATCCTGCATTCTAGCCGTAACTGGCGGAACTACCTTGGCTCAGGTGGCCAACGCAATGAGGGAGGGAATAAATGCCACTCATGTATGTGTGGTACCCGCACGAGGTGGGCTAGGTGAGAATGTGGAACTGCAGGCAGGTAATATAGCTGCGAAAATTGCTCGCGCTATCGGTGGTCAGTACCGCCTTTTACATATTCCTGATAATATTGAAGAAAGTACTGCGGCAGCACTTAAAAGAGACATTCATATTAGTGAGGTTATTAATACTATTAAGTCTGCACATATTCTGGTACATGGGATTGGTCCGGCTATGGAGATGGCAGGTCGGCGAGGACTTTCAGAGCTGGATGTAGATTTTTTGCAAAAGCATGAGGCAAAGGGTGAAGCACTTCGATATTATTACGATCGATGGGGCAAAATAATATTTGAGATTCCTGGTATTGGCTTGAATCGAAATGATCTCGAGAACATTAAGCTTATTGTGGCGGTGGCAGGAGGAAGCAATAAGGCTGAGGCTATAGAGGCAGTTTTGAGAAATGGGCAGGAAAATGTGCTAATAACTGATGAGGGTGCAGCCAAGCAAATAATATTTGGAAAGGATGATGGTCAATGACAGTCAAAATTGCAATCAACGGTTTTGGAAGAATAGGGCGTCTAGTAGCTAGAGCGGCATTGCAAAGAGATGATATGCAGCTGGTAGCTGTAAATGACCTGGGAGACCCTGGGGGAGGTGCGCATCTATTTAAGTATGATTCTATTCATGGCCAATTTCCGGGGGATGTTGCCGTTATTGGCGATAGCATCACCGCTGCTGGCAAAAGCTTTAGATATTTATCTGAAAAGGATCCGGAAAAATTGCCATGGAAAGAGCTGGGGATCGATGTGGTCGTGGAAGGTACCGGGAGGTTTAGGAGCCGGGAGAAAGCGGCCAAGCATTTGCAGGCCGGGGCCGCCAAGGTTATTATAACCGCACCGGGTAAAAAATCTGATTTAACGGTAGTAATGGGAGTAAATAATGACCAATATGACCCCGCCTTGCATCATGTCCTTTCCAATGCTTCTTGTACCACCAACTGTCTGGCACCGGTAGCTAAAGTACTGTTGCAAGAGTTTGGAATTATAAAAGGGATGATGACCACCATACATTCCTATACCAATGACCAGCGGGTTTTGGATCTAGAGCATGAGGATCTCAGAAGAGCCAGAGCCGCTGGTCTTTCTATGATTCCTACTACAACCGGGGCTGCTAGTGCGGTCGGGTTAGTAATACCCGAGCTGGAAGGGAAACTGGATGGCTTGGCAATAAGGGTTCCCACCCCTAATGTATCCCTTCTGGATTTAACCGTGGAACTGGAAAAGGCAGCTTCAGTAGAAGCAATCAATGCAGCTTACCAAAAGGCCAGCGAAACATATTTAAAGGGAATCTTGAAATATACCGAAGTACCACTGGTATCACATGATTATAATGGCGAGGTAAATTCTGCAGTGTTAGATGGTTTATTGACCATGACTATGGGAGATAGGATGGCCAAGGTAGTTGCCTGGTATGACAACGAATGGGGATATTCACTGCGCATAACAGACCTGATAGCCTATATAGCTGCTAAAGGATTCTAAGAAATAAGAGATTCATATAATACCGGAGGAGGACTAAAATTGAGGAGTATTAGGGATGTAGAGCTGAAAGATAAGCGGGTTTTGATGCGGGTGGATTTTAATGTGCCTATGGACGAGAATGGCATAATTATCGATGATACCCGTATTAGTGCGGCTATTCCCACCATTGAGTATATATTGGGACAAGGAGCCCGGCTTATCCTGATGAGTCATCTGGGTCGGCCCAATGGGAAAGCGGATGCTAAATACAGCTTAAAAGCGGTTGCTCTTCACTTGGGTAGTTTGCTTAATAAAAAGGTTTTAATGGCCGGAGATTGCATCGGTCCGGAAGTACAGGAGATGTCCCGCCAGCTTGCTTCAGGGGAAGTCTTGATGCTGGAAAACGTCAGATTTTATCCGGGTGAGGAAAAAAACGATCCCGAATTTTCACAGCAGCTTGCTCTTCTGGGTGATATATTTGTTAATGATGCCTTTGGAACCGCTCACCGCGCCCATTCTTCCACGGCTGGAATAGCAGACTTTTTGCCAGCTTATGCTGGTTTTCTCCTCGAAAACGAGGTGAATATGTTGAGGAAGGTTCTCGATCATCCGGAGTGTCCACGCATGGCGATTCTGGGAGGGGCTAAGGTAAAAGATAAATTGGGGCTGATAAGAAACCTGCTTAATAAACTGGATGTTTTACTGGTCGCGGGTGGAATCGGAAACACCTTCCTGGTGGCCAGAGGTATGAAAGTGGGAAAATCAATCTGCGAAATGGATCTTCTGCAGGAGTGTCGCAACCTGTTGGAACTGGCGGACAAGAAAAATAAACATATATTCATGCCCGTTGATGTAGTGGTAGCCAGTGAACTGTCTGCCGACGTTCCATCCATGGTAGTTGATATAGATGAAATACCCGATGATATGATGATTGTTGATATCGGTCC
>JAQUUV010000188.1 GCA_028693695.1 Syntrophomonas sp. | reverse complement strand
GGGGTCTTTAACCTGACCTTATCCCAGATTTCCGCACATTTTCTTAACATTGCTTACTACCTCCATTTTTTCTTAATTTACTCCTCACACTATTTTCGTATTTACTCACCATACCCAGGAGTCAGGGAGTCAGGGGGACGGTTCTTCTGACTCACTTTTTAAGATTTTCTATGCGAGTCAGAAGAACCGTCCCCCTGACTCCCCCCCTGACTCCCCGTTATTCATGCCTACGATTCCATGGCATCAGCAACCATTCAGCCAAGTCTATGGCTTTTACTACCAACAAACTTAACAAAGCAATAACCACTACTGCCGCCAGAACCCGATCCACCCGAAAGGATTTCTGGGCAATAGTCATGAAGTATCCTAAACCCTGCTCTGCCCCTAGCCATTCTCCTATTACCGCAGCCATAATGCTATAGGATGCCGATATCTTCATGCCAGCGAAAAAACTGGGCAGAGCCGACGGCAGCTTAACCATATTAAAAATGGCAATCCGGCTGGCTCCCATGGAACGGAAAAGGTTTATAAGATCCGGATCAACCGAATTAAGACCGTTCAAAAGGCTTATAACTATAGGGAAAAAGCAAACCAGAATAACCACTATTATTTTGGGGAGTATTCCCCAGCCAAACCATATTAGAAACAGTGGTGCCAAGGTAATAATAGGTATGGTCTGGGAGACGATTAGCAAGGGATATAACGCTTGATTTAACCAATAAAAGTGATTAAGAATAAATGCCGTCACAAAGGCAATGGCGACAGCCAAAACAAACCCTATCATCGCCTCTTCCAGCGTGCTGGCAGTATGCATTAACAGTAAGGGAAAGGTTGCTGCCAGCGTTTTTATGATTTGAAGCGGACTCGGCAATATATATGATGGTAAATGATTTAATCTCACCATCAATTCCCAAATTATTAGCAACATAAATACGGCCGCATATGGGATTATCTTATTACCGATACTTGCCAATCTTTTCATCAATAGTCACTCCACCAGGTTTATAATCTATTTTTACCACTGCTATAACTCGCGCCACCCCAGCTTCTGTACAGACTTCCAGTGCCCTTTTAACCAAAGCCAAGAGGGTATCCAGATCTCCCTCCACTGTAGTTTCCATGGGGCCTACCACATACTGCAAACGTGAGTCCTGTATAATCTTGATAACTTTATCAACTATTTCATAAATCTTATCTTCATCAACTACCGGCAATATCTGTAAGCTTAAATTAGCCTCGGCCATAACTAATCTCCTTTCTTGATAATTTTGTTCATTATCCAATTTTAATGATTACCTACGTTTTTAATACCTCACACCAAAAACCTGTCATCTTCAAGGTATTGATTAGTTAAGTTATTAAAGGCGTGCCCATGACCGGGAATAATAATACCCTTAAACTCCGAAATCTTTCGGGCTGTTTCTCTAAACATTTTCTCACTATAATTGATACCGGGAACTGAAGCCTCTTTCCACAGATCCCGGTGGTATAAGGCATCACCAGTAACTAAAGCCCGGCCACAATTACCCTCTATCAAAACAGCATGGCTGGCAATAGAATGTCCGGGGGTTGGAACAAGAGAGATTCCATTTGGTAATAAAGGTAACTCTTCAAAAAATTCAATTTGTTCCGATCTTCCCACCAGGGATGAAACCGGATATGCCTCAGCCAGTTTCTTTATATCCCTGGCCAAAATTGACATACTTCCATCCACCTCACGACCCCTTGAAGATAAGATATTCACTGGGTCATTACTTTCCCGTAAGGCCTGGCCAAAATCCTTTTCATATTCGAATTCCCTCTGACTAATAAGAATTCGGGCATTCTCGAAAAGCTTGTTGCCTCCTATATGATCGCAATGAAGATGGGTATTTATTACCAAATCAAAATCATCGGGACAATAACCCCATTCAGCTAATTCTTTCACCAGCTCAGGATTTTCCGCCATGCCGGTATCGATAATAGCCATATAATGATCCGGAAATTCTATAATTGTTGAACTTACGGGTACATTACGGATAATAATATTATCCGTATCATGTACCTGGGTTATAATAGTTGTTATTTTCACTTGGATTCATCCTTTAGACTATAAAATAAACCTTTGTGTGAATGATATTCCCTTACTAACCATTCATAAGTTTCATTGTTGATTGCCCGTAAATTGACAAACACCATATAAAACTCAGACAATTATTTAGCTTTATTAATTTTACAGGCCTTTATCTCCGAGCCATTGTTGCCTTCTGAATTATCAAGATATTTGTTTATCATGTCTATAGCACAGAATTCACCACACATGGAGCAAACATCTTGTTCTACCGGGTTGCGATCCATATGTACTTTACGTGCCTTTTCCGGATCTAGTGCCAGTTCTATCTGTTTCTTCCAATTCAATTCTTTTCGTGCCATCGCCATCGCCCGATCTCTTTCCCAGGCTCCTGGTACTCCTTTAATTAGATCTGCAGCATGACCTGCAATTCTGGAAGCAATAACCCCATCACGAACATCCTCAACTGTTGGCAGACCCAGATGCTCTGATGGTGTTACATAGCATAGGAAGTCAGCTCCGGCTACAGCTGCTACAGTTCCTCCGATAGCGGCAGTAATATGATCATAACCAGGGGCAATATCTGTAACCAGGGGTCCTAAAACATAGAATGGAGCATTATCACAGAGTCTTTTCTGGAGTTTTACATTGGCTTCGATTTGATCGAAAGGAACATGACCTGGTCCTTCTACCATTACCTGAACCCCTGCAGCCCGGGAACGTTTAACCAATTCTCCCAGAACCATAAGTTCTTCAATTTGAGCATGATCGGTGGCATCAGCCAGGCACCCGGGTCTCAAGCCATCTCCTAAACTCAAAGTGACATCATATTCTTTGCATATTTCTAAGAGTCTATCAAACTCTGAATATAGAGGGTTTTCTCTTTGGTTAAATAGCATCCAGCCAGCCAGCATTGAACCACCGCGGCTTACAATTCCCAACAGGCGAGGTTGTTCCTTCAGCTTTTCAACAATATGGCGTGTAACACCGCAGTGAACAGTAATGAAATCCACTCCTTCTTGAGCCTGTTCTTCAATTACGTCAAATAAATCCTCCGGATCCATGTTCACTACCGCACCGTGTTTTTCTCGTGTCCTTACCGCAGCCTCATAAATTGGAACAGTTCCAACCGGTACGGTTGACCGGGCAATTATTTCTCTGCGGCAAGCCTGAAGTTCCCCTCCAGTACTCAAATCCATAACTGCATCTACTTTACATGACTGAGCCATCATTAATTTCTCGACTTCTGTATTCCATTCTGGGAAGGTTGGTGAAGTTCCCAGATTCGCATTTACCTTAGTGCTCAATCCCTTACCAAACCCACGCGGCACCAAATTCTTGTGGTTCTTATTAGCTGGAATAACAACCCAACCTTTGGCTACCAGATCCCTTACCGTTTCTGCCTTAATGCCTTCTTGTAATGCTACTTCTTTCATTTGAGGGGTTATTTCACCACAAAGAGCTCTTTCCAATTGAGTCATAATTATTTCCTCCTTTTATATTGCCTTAAATATTTTCATAAATTCTTGTACGACGTGTTTTGGATCAGGACTTCCCAGTACAGATGATATGACTGCCACACCGGATGCTCCTGCTTTTAACAGCGGCAGCGAATTTTCAGGTGTAATTCCAGCAATTGCAAGCACCGGTATTTTAACCTTGGGTGCAACTTGAGCTATAAGCGAAGCTCCCCCGGCAGGACGCTTACATTCTTTGCTATCGGTAGGGTATGCGGGGCCAAATCCGAGATAATCGGCTCCTTCTGCAACTGCTGCCTCGGCCTGAGCCAGATTATCCACAGTGATCCCAATAATCTTACCTGGTCCCAGGATAGCTCTTGCCATACCGAACGGAAGGTCATCTTGCCCAAGGTGAACTCCATCAGCACCGGCAGCCACTGCTACGTCAACCCGATCGTTAACAACCAAGAGTGCACCATACTTACGACATACCTGCTGCATTTTCTTGGCAGTTTCCACCAACTGCCGGGTATCCCCTTCCTTTTCTCGAAGTTGAATAAGACGTGCTCCACCTTCAATAACAGATTGAGTAAGCTGTGCATAATCCTTTCCCTTACATAAGGGACCTCCAATTATTACATTAAGAAGCGGAAAAGGTCCCAGATCAGGTCTGGTACCCCAGTCCTGGAATATATGGCTGCGGTTCTCCTGAATGCTCGAATCACCTAAATTACCAGGAAAGAATGAAGCAAAGTGATTTATCGGGCTATGGCCTGCTCCGACTCGGTAGGAATAGCAAAGTCCGTTGGCAACAAAATTCTTGGCCATACTTACTGCCTGCCAATCAGAAACACCCTGAGCCAGAACAGCGGCTAATGCAGCGGAAAATGAACATCCAGTACCGTGGGTATTATTAGTTTCAAATGTCGTCCCGGTAAGTTCTCTAAATTCATTTCCATCAAAACAAAATTCTATACACTGATTATCCCGTTTGACTCCCGTAATCACCACAAATTTTGGTC
>JAQUUV010000014.1 GCA_028693695.1 Syntrophomonas sp. | reverse complement strand
CTGCCGCCGCTGGGTTCTTCCAGCAGATTAAGGCAACGCAGGAAGGTGCTCTTTCCGGTACCCGAGGGTCCTATTATAGAAATTATTTCGCCCTTTTGTATTTCTGTGCTGATATCTTTTAGCACGGTAAGATCGCCATAACTTTTGCATAGATGTTCCGTCTTAATCATGCGCTGGCACCCCCTGTATTACGATTTCTTTTCGGGTCCGTTTTCAGGCCGATATAATCCAAAGCCAGGGACAACAGCCACGACATAATAAAGTAAAGCACCGCCACCATCACCAGTGGGAAGAAGGCATCAAAAGTACGGCTTCTAATAATGTCGCTGGCCTTGGTTAAATCCTGTACGGCGATATAACCGACCACTGAAGTCATCTTGACCATCGAGATAAACTCGCCCTTATAGACAGGCAAGACCTGTCTCACTGCCTGGGGCATGATAATATAGATAAAGGTTTGCAGGGCAGTAAATCCGCCGGCAATTCCTGCCTCTCTTTGCCCTTTATCAATACTTTCTATTGAAGTTCGAAACATTTCGGAAACATAGGCGGCAAAGTTCATGCCAAATGCTATAACCGCCACCACAACCGGGTTAATATTTACCGATGCAAACACCACATAGAAGATAAGCATAAGCAATACCAGCACCGGAGTTCCCCGCAAGATGGAGATGTAGACCCGGGCCATAGCGCTCAGAAACCGGTTTTTGGCCATACGCATCAAGCAGATAAGACCACCCAGCAACGTACCAAAAATTACTGCGAACAACGAGATTATGGCAGTGATTTTCAGACCATCAACTATAAGCAAATAGCGATCTTCCATAAAAATATTGCTGTAGAAACTGGTTCTAATATTGTTGAAGATATTACTTAACTGCGAGATGCCTCCGGTTTTATTTACCATCGCTGCTGTAACACTGGTATGATAGGGATTGGAGAAATCCACCTTTTGTTGGCGTTCCTCAGTTACATTAAAGCAGGAAATAGCCAGGTCAATCTTGCCTGACTGCAGGGCCGGGACAAGAGCGGGAAAACTCATATTGCTGATGACCACCTTTTGACCAAGTGCCTGGCCGATGCGCTGAGCTAGCTCGATATCAAAACCACTACATTTATTGCTGCTATCCACAAATTCAAAAGGGGGCAGCAGTGCCTCAGTTCCCACCCGCAAGGTTTCTTGGGAGGCGGGAGAATCAAGCTTGGGCATGGCTGGCAAATCGCCATCGACAAACCAGCGCTTTTTCATATCATCCAGGGTTCCTTGGCTCTCTAGCTCAGTTATTGCCTGGTTTACGGAATTTAATATAAGGGGATTGTTTTTCTTTATAGCAATAGCCACATCAAGTAATTGTACCGGTTCCTTTATCAGTTCAAAGTTTGGGTTATGTTTGGCAATTTCTTGCAGACTGGTGCGCTCAAAGACAATTGCATCGATCTTGTTACTTCCCAGTGCGGCGGTGGCATTTATAATATTGTCCAGGTTGAATATTCGCGCTTGGGGAAATCTCTGCCGGGCAGCATTGTCGCCTGGTGTACCGGTCAAAACCCCAATGCGCTTATCTTTTAAATCATCGAGGGTAATGACGCGATTCTTTTGAATATTGCTATCATAGCTAGCAATATTCTTCTTCAAAGTAAAAACACTTGCTCCTAGTTCATAATACGGGTCGGAAAAATCGACCTGCTTTGCTCTTTCTTCAGTAATCACCAGGGTGCTGGCAACCATATCAATCTTATTGCTGGCAGCGGCGGCGATCAGGCTGCTAAATTCCATGTCCTCCAGGACCAGTTCTTTCCCTAAATATGCGGCAAACCTTTCGACCAGTTCAATATCAAAGCCAACTATCCGATTGTTTTTCACTATGGCAAAAGGCAGTCCTTTATCGCTTACTACGCCGACGATAAGCTTGCCATTGTTTTGGGGATTTTCTATCATCGGTGTTTCGGTTGTACCATCGGTTATCCAGCGTTTAACCATATCATCAAAGACACCGCTAGCCTTGCTTTGCTTCAAGAACACGTTAAACTCTTCCCGCAAATCTTCATTATTCTGGTTAAAACCCATACCAATAGGAATTCTAAACAAATTCTCACCTAAAAACGCCAGATCTTTGTCACCCCGCAGCATTTCCAGTAACGATTCATGGGTGAAGAAAGCAGCATCAATTTTTCCTGTCTTTACTGCAAGAATGAGGTCAGATTGGCTTTTATACTGCATTACAGTCGCCTGGGGATAAGTTCTGCGAGCGTAGTCATCATGAACACCGCCTAATAAAACCCCAATCCGTTTATCTTTGAGGTCATCAACGGTATTTAACTTGCTGCTGTTATTGTTGACTTCAGTTTTGGTATTACTGCGTTCGTTCTCTTTGCAACCTGCCAGCGAGAGAACAAGAATAAGAATTAATCCGATTATTCGCAGTTTATTTCGCAATAGTTCCCCCCCTTTTAGTAGATATTTCCACTGAAATACCATTTGCTATCTATATTCTCTATGCTCCTTTTTAAAATGGGACATTTGGTATATATCCTTGACTTAATGTATGCGGGGATACGTTTCTAGTAAGTTTTATAAGCATAATCTTCCACAAACAGCACGTATATCCTTTTTTACGTCAAAAATATGCAGGATTTTTACGATATTAATAGAAATGTTTTCTATTAAACCAAGTACTTTTGATATTGCCATATTAATTAATTATTGTCATATACGCGTAAACTCAGAGAGTCTTTATCCCAGTATTGCTACTGGCTTTATCAGGCGATCAGCACTAGGGTAAGAAAACTTGAGCAGATGTTGATAACTATGGCCTAAGATGTTAGAGTGGGCATAGGTACGGTTTTTGAAGGGGCTAATCGGAAGTTTTGCGTGGAAAAAAGCCTCAAAACCCGGCTGGGTTTTTAATCTTTTCGCTATCTCTTTTGTACTGTGCTATCTGGTCAGATACCTTATTTTAAGGAGTGCTCTCTCAGGCGGTCGGCGAACAATTGGCCGGACGCACCGGGGGGCCGTGTTATCATTCATTCCTCAAAAATATGGATTGCTTTACTGGGTGGTAATACAAATATGCAATTCAGCAACCAGGACAATTTAAACAAGGAGGACTCATGCATATGAAAAAGGCCGATTTTTTCCTTGAGATGCCTTTGCTTCCTGAAATGATACCCATTCTTCAGGCAAGCATAGAGAATGCAGCCATAGTTTTTGGGATGGATAGAAAAGATGCTCTGGCTTTAACCCTGTCAGTCGAAGAAGTCTACGGTTATATGTGCAATCATAGCGACAGTATCGAAAATATAAAGCTGGAATGCAAAAACGGACTTTACTACATGCAAGTAGATTTCATATTTCCCGGTCGTAATTTGAATTTGCGAGCCTTTAATCTTTGTACCCGCATAAGCCTTGAAGATGAAAATCAATTGGAGGAAATGGGGTTGTTAATAGCAGCCCGCAGTGTTGATCGTCTTTATCTGGTTGATGACCCAGGCGGAGCTGTCAGGCTGTCTCTTTACAAAGAAAAGACTTATCCGGTTGTTTCAGGAGACGTTTCGATAGATGAAAGAGAACGCTCAAAGTTTGCTTTGATGCCAGTTGAAGCTCAGGATTTGAAAAGGTTTGCACAACTGACTGCCCATCTTGACACATCTTTGTTTATTCCCTCGTTTTTGCTTTATCCCGGAAAACTTGTAGATATGGTAAACTCCGGAGAATACCGGGTGGCTCTGGCCGGCGACGAGCAGCAGGAAGTGATTGGGGGAATAGTATGGAGAGAATCAAGCCCCAAAACCATAGAGCTGTTTGGACCTTACATCTTTGCTGCGGTTTCTGGAATGGCAGAGGCTCTGATTGAATACTGCCTGGAGCAAATTGGCCGCTCCGATGCTGTGGGGGTAATCAACCGTTATCCAACCCCCTGGTTAAGCAGGGAATATTTCGAGTTATTAGGTAAAACTGATGTTTACAGCCCAGAAGGAAATAAGCGGGAAGCAGAAGCCTACTACCGTCAGCTGGGTGAAGACCTCGGGCTTAAAGTGTGGACGGATCCTGATTTGACAGCATATCTACAATCCCAATACCAGCGCTTATTTTTACCCCGAAATCTCAAAATTGTCAATCATATGGGGGAACAAATCCGCTCGAATTCAGTTTTTACCAGTGACTTTGATCACAACCGGGTTACCCTGCGACCGCTTATGGACGGCCGGGATGCTGCCGAAAATTTGAACGAACACCTGCTGCTTTTCGCTCACGAAAAGATTTACAATATATTTTTTGAAATGGATCTTGCGGAGGCCTGGCAATCCCGACTTGTACCACTCCTGTTGGGCAATAAATTCAAACCATGTTTAATCCTGCCTTATGCCAGCCGGGGAGATTTACTGCTGTGGCAGTATGAAGTGGGTGATTTATTATGATGGCGATACCTTTTGACCATCTGGTGCCGGCCTACATCAATAATTTTGATGCTTACATACCCAGTAAACCTGATCCTGAATTAAAAGAGATGTATGGCTGCTCCACCCTGTACCGCTTAAATAATAATGAAAACCCTCTGGGGCCCCCGCAGGCTTCCCGGGAGATATTGCGCCGTTTCCCGCCTGAACGGGCGGCTGTTTATCCCAGCGGCGATTCTTATTACCTGCGCCAGAAGCTGGCCGAGGTCTATGGCCTGCACCCGGACCAATTTTTAGTGGGTAACGGGGCCAATGAAGTTATCAGCTTTGTTATTTATGCCTTCTGTGAGGCCGGTGACAATATAATTACCGCCGATAAAACCTTTGCGGTTTATGAATGGGTGGCTGTCTTTTCCGGTTATGAGGCGCGGCTGGTGCCCCTAAAGGATTTTGCCTTTGATGATGAAGCCATGTTGGAACAGATTGACCGGCGCAGCAAAATCCTATTTATCTGCAATCCCAATAATCCCACCGGTACCTACTGGAACAAAGAAAAGCTTTGCGGTTTCCTGGATAGAGTAGACGGCAGGCAGATAGTCGTGGTTGACGAAGCCTATTGTGAGTTTGTAGAAAAGGATGATTTCCCTGATGGGATTGCCCTGCTGGAACGCTATCCCAATCTGGTGGTTTTCCGGACCTTTTCCAAGATGTTTGGCCTGGCCGGATTGCGCATTGGCTATCTGGTTGGCAGTCTGGATGTGGTCAATATAATTCGCAAAACCTGTGTGGTTTATTCAGTTAATACTCTGGCCCAGGAGGCGGCTATTCTGGCTATTGATGATAAAGATCATATAATGCGCACCCGGCAGCTGGTAGCTGCAGAGAAAGCCTTTTTGGAAAAAGAATTAGGCAAGCTGGGTTTGTCATTTGTAATAAACGAGGGCAACTTCGTTATGGTTAAGCTGCCTATCAGCGACAGTCTGGCCTATCGCAAGCTGATGGCTCAGGGGGTTATGGTGCGCACTATGACCGGGTTTCGCTTTCCCAATTATATTCGTATAACCATAGCCCGGCATGAAGCTATGGAGTCTTTTATCGAAGGACTAAAGAAGATTCTTTGATTTTGCTTGTAGGATTTATTTCAAGGAGGTTTTAATTATGGGAGAAGAACAAAAACGTTCCGAGGACCTGTCTCTAGAAATCCGTATGATGAAGCCGGAAGACGCTCCAGGGGTAGTTGAATTGTATAAAAGCGTATATGGTGATGAATATCCGGTCAAGGCGGTATATGATGCGAAAGATATTATAAGGCAGCAAGAAAACGGAGATGTGATCAGAATAATCTGCCGTTCCAGCGAGGGCCGGGTAATAGGGCATGTGGCCACATTTAGATCTTGTCTGAGCAATCCTGCGCTTTATGAAGAAGGCCAGGGAATAGTGCTGCCACAGTTTCGCAATCAGGGAATCATCAGGCGTTGTATGATTTATTTAAACATGGAAATTTATCCGCAAATGATGGAGCAGTTATGGGGAGAAGCGGTCTGCAACCATGTTTTCGTGCAAAAAGCTGAAGCCCAATTAGGTTGGTATGATACTGGCCTTGAAGTAGATTTGATGCCAGCAGCTTCTTACATAAAAGAACAGAGCAGCGAGGGCCGGGTATCAGCCCTGCTTATGTTCAAAAGCTTCAAAATAAGGGCACAAACGGTTTACCTGCCGGAGATTTATGAGGATAGCTTACGCTATCTATATTCAGTATATGATTTCGGGCATACTTTTCTTCCGGCGCGGGCTTCCCTGCCCAATACCCCTACCAGCGGCTTATCCCAAATATTCCAGGGCGCTGGAGTGGCTCGTTTTACCATTACGGAACTGGGCAGTGATTTTGAAAAATATTTTTTACAACAGGAAAGAGAGGCTTTGGACAAGGATACCTGCATATTGCAGGTATATCTTAACTTGGCTTCACCGGCCAATGCCGCAGCCATTGAGATATTACGCAGGCACCAGTACTATTTAGGAGGTATACTTCCGCGCTGGTTTGATACGGATGGATTATTGATGCAGAAAACTATTAATCCACCCGGCTTTGCACATATCAAGCTTCATTCCGAAGGAGCAGTTAGAATACAGGCCATTATAGAGGCTGATTATAAATCAGTTATAGAAGGCGAAGCCAAATAATTATTAAATAAAGTGCCGAAAAAGGAGGTTTTTAAACTGGAACAGAAAGTGCTGCGTTGTGATTACGCGGATATACTCAGTCTACTCCGGCGGGGGGAGAATGTGGCGCTTTTGACAGTTGTAAGCCGGGAAGGATCTACTCCGAGACTGCCCGGCAGCCGTATGCTCTTGACTTCCAGTGGAATTCAACTGGGAACCATAGGCGGAGGCGACATCGAAGCTCAAGCCACAAAGGCAGCGGGACAGGTTCTTAAGGACAGAATCAGCCGGGTGCTCCATTTTTCCACTGGTCCTGACAGCTCATTAACCGTGGATATGATCTGCGGAGGTTCTTTAAATGTGTTGCTTGAATTTATGGACCTTAATGATTACAATACTGAGCTTTTACAAAGGATTAACCGCTGCCGCGAGCATGGTGAAAAGGTATATATATTCACCCCTTTGCCGGATGAGAATGGTCAGATGGAACCAAGATTCTGCCTGGGAGAGGACGGTACTGTCTATGGAAAGGCCATTATAAAAGACATACCCGGCCTGCTTTCAAACTGTACCGGTATGCACAGCAGCCGGGTGGTAAACATGGCTGGAAATGAATACTTGGTGGAGCCTTACTTTCCGGAAGAAAAACTCTATATTTTTGGAGCCGGCCACATTGCTCGTGAGCTATGCCCGCTGGCTGTTCACCTGGGTTTTGAAGTGGCAGTGCTGGATGACCGGGCGGAATATCTCAACCGGGAGCGCTTCCCATCTGCCTATCAGCTGGCACTGATCGATTCATTTCAAGACGGTTTTAAAGAGCTGAATATTGATGAAAACAGCATGCTGCTGATAGTTACCCGAGGGCACCGGCACGATGCGGTTGTGCTGGAGCAGGCATTGTGCACGGATGCTTTCTACATCGGTATGATCGGCAGCCGGAATAAACGGGACACTATATACCGGAACCTGATAGATAAAGGATATGACCGGCAGCAGCTGGAGCAGGTGCGCTGCCCGGTAGGGTTGGACATTGGGGCGGATGCACCGGAAGAGATCGCCATAAGCATAAGTGCCGAGTTGATTCAGGCCCGGGCCAGGAAGAGAAGAGGGAAAAGCAGGTGAAAATAAGCGCGATCATTCTGGCGGCCGGTTATTCTTCCCGGATGGGCAAACTAAAGGCCCTTCTGCCGCTGGGAGGAGAAACACTGTTGCAGCGAGCCGTGCGCATATTCCAAACAGCCGGCATCACGGATATTGTAGTGGTGACCGGCTATGAACATGAAAAGATTCAAGCCAGTTTAGCTGATACCACAGTCCGAATAGTATTCAATCCTTTTTTTGACCGGGAAATGTTCCTT
Organism: Syntrophomonas sp.; assembly: GCA_028693695.1. GTDB lineage: Bacteria > Bacillota > Syntrophomonadia > Syntrophomonadales > Syntrophomonadaceae > PHAA01. The sequence goes on along the minus strand of JAQUUV010000014.1, from coordinate 13,875 downwards.
TCGGTTAAAGCCGGAGTGGCCAGCCTGGATTCCAAGACGGAGGCCTTTTATGTACTTCCAGTCGATACACCGCTGCAGTCTGCATATATATTGCTGCAGATGAACAAAATCCGGGCAGGAGCCGGCCCCGGGATAATTGTACATCCATGCTATCAAGGCAAGCGCGGGCATCCGCCGCTTATCGGCGCCGGTTATATTAATGCCCTTATGCAATGGAACCGGCCGGGTGGATTAAAGGCTTTTCTGCACGAGTACCGGGACCAGCAGTTTGATGCAGACCTTGGTGATCCATATGTTCTTTATGATATTGATACCCCGGAAGAATACCTTTTGTTAAAAGAAGATTTCAATTCAAATCCGACCATACCGGCAGGGGAGTGAAATTAGAAAGATGAAAGATTCAACTGTGGCAATAGGGACTGCTTTACCGCGGGCGGATGGCCCCGGCAAAGTTTGCGGTACGGAAAAATATGCGGCTGATTACTATCCCGAGGGCATGTTATGGGCCGGGGTCAAGACTTCTGACTATGCCCATGCGCTGGTTAAGGAGATTGACGTTTCTGCCGCCCTTATAATTCCGGGTGTTCACGCCGTTCTAATCCACAAAGATGTTAAAGGAAGCAACCGGGTTGGAGTACCGGAAAGCGATGCACCGGTTCTGGCCGATTACAAGGTCTGTCATAAAGGCGACCCGGTGGCTTTGATTATAGCTGAAAGCCGCGAGATGGTGAGCAGGGCGGCGGCGGCAATTAATGTGGAATACCAAGCACTGCCGGCGGTTTTTGACCCCGAACAGGCGCTGCTGCCTGATGCGCCTGTTCTGCACGAGAACCGAGCGGACAAAAACCTTCTGTTAAGCGGCGCCATAAATAAGGGAAAAGGGGCATTGGCACTGGAGGAGTGTACTTTTAGTGTCGAAAGCGAGTTCAATTTACCTGCCCAGGAGCATGCTTATCTGGAAACCGAAACGGGAGTGGCCTGTCTCAATGATGATGGAGTCCTGGAATTAGTGGCCTCTACCCAGACCCCCTTTCGTGATCGCATGGAACTGGCGCATGCTCTGGGCCTGCCAGCGACAAAAATAAAGATCAGTGCCCCCTATTTGGGAGGGGGATTTGGCGGTAAAGACGGGATTACGGTGCAGGGCTTACTGGGTCTGGCCGCGCTTAATTCATCGGGCAGACCGGTAAAAATGTGGAATAGCAGGGAAGAAAGCTTTAAATCCTCTTCGAAAAGACATCCGGCTCGAATGCATTATCGCTTGGGCTGCAAGCAGGACGGCAGCCTGCATGCCTTGAGCTGCCGTATTGTCCTGGACACCGGGGCCTATGCTTCTCTGGGCGGGCCGGTTTTGGCCCTGGCCATGGAACACGCTGCCGGAGTATACCGGATTGAAAATACGTATATAGAAGGATTCTGTGTTTATACCAACAATCCGATAAGCGGAGCTTTTCGCGGCTTTGGCGCCCCCCAGGTGCTGGCCGCCGTGGAGCAGATGATTGATATGCTGGCCGATAAGATAGGGATGGACCCGCTGGAGTTTCGCCTGAAGAATGCCGTAAATCGGGGAGACGAGTTGGGCAGCGGAGTTTTAATGAGTAGGTCAACCGGTATTGTGGCCTGCCTGCAAACCATGCAAAAACACCCCCTCTGGATTAACCGAAGGCAATGGGAAAAGGATGCTCCGCCCTTTAAGCGAAGAGCGGTGGGTATGGCAGCCGGCATGCAGGGTACGGGTTATGGCCCGGTGGTTGCCGATGTTGCCAATGCCAAGCTGGAGCTTTTAGTAGACGGGCGGTTTCGAATCTATTCGGGGGTGGCTGATATGGGACAGGGCAATAATGCCACCAATGTGCAAATTGCCGGCGAAATTCTGGGGCAGTCGGCAGCTGCCTTTGAGCTGCTGCAACCGGATACGGAGCGTTCCTTACCATCGGGATCTTCGTCTGCCAGCCGCACCACCTATTCATTTGGGAATGCTCTGCAGGGCGCCTGCCGGCTGCTTAAGGAGCGCATTTTAACCAGGGTTTGCCAGATGGGGATGGGTATTTACCAAGAAGACTTGTTGCTTGTACCAGGAAGGGTGCATCACATTCCTTCCGGCAAAGACATACCCCTGACCGTCATTGCGACTGCCATGACCGACAGTGAGCGCGTCAGTGTAAACAGTTATACCGCACCGGTAGCCAGGCATCATGAAATTGTGAATCCGGCGGTACGGGCGGCGGGCTTCCCGCATCTGGTTTTTTGTTTTGCCTGTCACCTGGCCCGGATCGAAATTAATGAACTTACCGGAGAAGTAACTATATGCGACTACCTGGCCTGTACCGATGGGGGAAGGGTTCTGAATCCCCAGTTGTATGAACAACAAATTCAAGGCGGGATAGTACAGGGAATTGGTTATGCTTTATGGGAAGACTTCAAGGTATCCGCAGGAGAGATACTGAGTTCCAATCTATCCACCTATATTATACCCGGCTCTCTGGATGTGCCGGATATCATCAGCCTGCCGGTGGAGACGGTGGAAGATAGCGGGCCTTTTGGCATGAAAGGCATAGGCGAGATAGGCATCAACCTGCCTTACCCGGCCATAGCCAACGCAGTAGCTCGGGCCACCGGACGGCGGATAAAGACGGGACCGTTAAGCGCCGAACGGGTATGGCAGGCATTGCAGGCAGAGGAGGAGCAGTAAGTATGTTAATCAGATTTTATTTGAATAATCAATTGAAGGAGATCAACAGCGATCCGGACAAAAGGGTGGTAGACCTGCTCCGTGAGAACCTGGGCCTGACCGGGACCAAGGAGGGATGCGGAGAGGGTGAATGCGGAGCTTGCAGCATACTGGTTGACGGGGTGAGCAAACTTTCCTGCCTTATGCTGGCAGCGCAGCTGGATGGCCATAACATTATTACTATAGAAGGCCTGGCCGACGGTGAAAAGCTTCATCCGGTACAGGCGGCTTTTGTGGTCGGGGGAGCCGTGCAGTGCGGCTTTTGCAGTCCGGGGATGGTCATAGCGGCACTGGATTTGCTGCAGCGCAATCCTCATCCCCAACGCAGCGAAATCCGCCAGGGCTTAAGCGGGAACCTCTGCCGCTGCACCGGGTATCAAAAGATAGTGGATGCGGTTGAAGCTGCGGCCCTGGAAATGGGGGACAAGCTATGAAAAAAGTCCTGTTTCCTTTAAATGTGGAGGAAATGTGGAGTATGTGGCAGGATAATCCCGAGGCCGGGCTCCTGGCTGGAGGGACTGATCTGCTGGTAAAGCTGCGCAGCCAAAGAATTCGCCTGAAGACCATTATCTGTCTGGAAAAAGTAAAAGAATTACAGCAGATAAACACTGACGGAGCGCAGATATTTATCGGCGCCATGACCAACCATCAGCAACTGCTGGAAAATCAGGTGGTAAAAAGCAGGCTGGGCTGTTTGCACCAGGCAGCAGCAGTGCTGGGTTCTCCTCCCATAAGGCATATGGGAACCATAGGCGGAAATATCTGCACCGCTTCTCCAGCCGGTGATACTCTGCCACCTCTCTATGTGCTGCAGGCCAATCTGGAATTGGTAAGCCCCACCGGGAGCCGCATAGTGCCCATCGAGGAGTTTATATATGGACCGGGAAAAACCGCGCTCGCTCCCATGGAAGTGCTCAAACAGGTTATAATCGATCTTCCGGTCCCGGGAATCCAAACTCATTATCATAAAGTGGGTCAGCGTAAAGCCCTGGCCATTTCAGTCTGCAGCCTGGCATGCTATATGCAGCTGGCCCCGGACGGGTCGGTAGGTGAGGCCCGTTTGGCCTGGGGAAGCGTGGGCCCAACGGTAATGCGTTTCCCTGAGGTAGAAGCGCTATTATATGGCCGCAAAATATCTCTTGATATATTGAGGCAATGCGGCGAACTAGCCTCCCAAAAGGTAACGCCCATTTCCGATGTAAGGGCCGGTGCAGAGTATCGCCGCCGGCTGACTGCCAACCTGCTCATTCGGTTATTACCAGATTAAAAGAAATGGGACTGCCTTTCTGAATTATAAAACCTTTAATTATTAGTACATATTTTGGTGAAGGGAATAAATCTATAGTGAATTTAAGTTTGTCTAAACCTGTTGATATGGGAAGCGGATCTATTCCTCGGGTGGTTTTGGCCTTGGCGATTCCCGCCATGATGTCAATGTTTTTTCAGAATCTTTATGCTTTTATTGATACCATGTTTATTTCATGGTTGGGAACAGTGCCACTGGCGGCTCAAGCCCTGTCTATACCGATATTTTATGTGGCTTTATCCCTTGGCAAAGGTGTGCAGGTCGGCACCGCTGCATTAATTAGCCGTACCCGGGGAGAAAATAATCTGGAAAAAGTAGAGGCTCTGGCCGGGGCTGCCCTGCCTTTGCTGCTTCTTGCCATTTTGCCGATCTTCCTCCTCCTCGTACCCGGTATTTCCGATACCTTTTTTGGATTAATGGGCGCCAAGGGCGAAATGTTAGCTCAGGTGTACAGCTATACGTTTTGGCTGGTTCTTGGGTTCCCGGTAATGGCTTACGTAATGGTAGCCGAGGCTATATTTATGTCTCATGGGGATACCTTTACTCCTATGAAAGCAATGCTGCTGGGTAATGGTGCCAATCTAATCCTGGCGCCGCTGCTGATGTTTGCCCTGGATTTTGGAATCGCCGGGGCGTCTATGGCCATGCTACTGGGACAAATCCTGTCAGCTATATATATCAGGGCCAGGTTGAAACAAAGCGGGCTGTTTGTGCCGACCGTCAAGCGGCAGTCGGAAATTATCAAGACCTGGAAAGAAATAGGCAGATTAGGCGCATTTGTTGCACTTACCTTTTTAATCAGCCCGGTAAGCTTAACGCTTATCAATGGGGTCCTGGCATCCTTTGGCGCAGCACCGGTAGCAGCCTGGAATATTATGTCAAGGCTGGAGATGCTGGGCCTGCTACCCCTGAATGGCATGGCTGCCTCTATGATTCCTTTTCTGTCATTTAATCTGGGGCAGTATAAATATCAGCGGATAAAGGATGGAATAAAGTTCTTTTTTGTAGTGGCGGTTATATTTGTGTTGCCAATGATGACTATATTTATATTGCTGCCGCAATATCTAATGTTCCCTTTTCGGGCCAGTACAGAGGTTATGGAACTGGGGAAACATGCTATACGTATTGCGGCATTCGGGCACATACTGGCACCAATTGAGCTGGCCTTATACAGCCTGGCGCAGGGTCTGCAAAAACCCTGGTATCCGATGTTTACTCTTGGTATGCGAGTAATCGTACTGCGCTATACATTGGCGCTTTACCTGGGTGCTCACTGGGGTGCTTTCGGGATTTTCTGGTGCCAGCCATCATCCATGGCCCTGGGCGCCATTATATCATCTGTTATGTTGTGGAAACTCATGCAAAGAGTTGAAGCTATGTAGAACCGTCCCCATGCCTGCCACCAATACATGCTCAAGGTAAAAGAGCGCAAGCCAAAACCCCAACCCATATACCATATAATACATAGAACTCGGTTTATTCAACCAGCCCTAAGCACCGGATATCGCCCAACCTTTTCAGATAACTTGTTTTTGGGTAATATGTTTGGCAAATTCCTGGAGACTTTGATGTTCAAATAAACTATTGATATTAACTTCATAGAATTGCTGCAACCTGGTTATAACACTAACAGCTTTTAATGATGTTCCTCCAAGATTAAAAAAATTATCATTTACGCCGAAGTTTTGTATGCCTAACACATCCCGCCATACCTTTGCTATGTTTTCCTCCAGTTCATTAAACGGACGCTGCTTTCCCAGCCCTACTTTTATTGTTGGCAGCGGTAGAGCGCGTTTATCAACCTTACCGTTTGGCGTAAGGGGGATTTTTTCTATTCGTATTAATGCGGTTGGCACCATATAGGAAGGCAACTGGAAAGAAATAAACGGCTTGAGCTCCTCATCATCAATTATCTCATCTGAAACATAATAACTGCAAAGATAGCTGGTGCCTGCATTATCTTGGAGTACAGACACTACAGCATGGGTTATCTTGTTATGCGATAATAAAACCTGTTCAATCTCGCCCGGCTCAATTCGATAGCCACGGATTTTTACCTGCATATCAATCCGACCCAGGTATTCAAGGTTGCCGTCAGGCAGCCAGCGAACCAAATCACCTGTTTTATACATGCGTGAATTTTCCGGACCGGTTGCATATGGATTTGTCACAAATTTCTCTGCAGTTAAGTCTGGCCTGTTAAGATAACCCCTAGATAACTGTAAGCCGGCCATACAGAGTTCCCCCGGCACACCCAGGGGCTGCAGGGCACCGTTTTTGTCTAAAACATATGCCCATGAATTACCCACTGGTTTGCCGATGGGTATATTATCAAGGTTTTCATTTACCCTGAAATATGTAGAGCAGACGGTGAATTCTGTGGGTCCGTACTCGTTGACTAACTGATAACTACGGGGTTTATAGCTTATGAGTTTCTCCCCGCCAACTATCATATATTTCAATAAGCTATTTTCACAACTATTCATATATGTTTCCGCAAACTGAGTCGGCAACCCGATAAGAGTTGCTTTGTACTCTTTAATTTTTTTATTTAGACCTGAAATGTCTAAAAGTAAGTCTTCGGGAATAATATAAACTGCTGATCCTTTAATCAAATAGGGAAATATTGAAAACACAGAGGCATCAAAGCTGGTATTTAAGTATAGTGCACTAACATCCTCTGCTGTGGTTTGGTATTCTTGATTATGCCAGCAACACAGATTAATAAGATTGGCATTACTAATCATAACTCCTTTGGGTTTACCCGTTGATCCTGAAGTGTAGATAACATAAGCTAAATTGGAGGGATGGCTTACTTTCCTTGTTTTTTTGCCACGATAACTAAACAAATCCGGTGAACCTAGGTCAATAATGATACCAGCAAGTCCAACGGCTTTCTCAGCTAAATTGCCGATAGTAAGCAGGATGCCAATATTGCTGTCAGTAATTAGGTGTTGTATCCTTCCTTCCGGATAATCCGGTGAGATGGGTAAATAAGCTCCACCCGCCTTCAGAATTGCCAGGGCGCCAATCACAAAATCCGCAGTTCGGGGCATCATAATGCCCACAATACTATCTGGCATTACACCAAGGTCTACAAGGTAAGCGGCCAGGCAGTCTGTCAAATGATTCAGTTGAGAATAGGTTAATCGTTGCTGAAAATCTATCACGGCAATATTATCCGGTGTTTTTTCTGCCTGCTCGACAAACAAGTCAATGTAAACTTTATCTTGTGGTATTGGCAGATAAGTGTCATTAAATTTATCAAGTAAGATTTTCATTTCTTCGCTATCAAGGAAGCTAATGTCTTTTAGATTTAATTCATGATTCTTTACCAGGGCAGACATAATGTTGATATAATTTTTCAGCAGACGTTCGATGGTGTCAGATCGGAAAAGCCTGCTGTCGTATATCACCTGCACCTCGAGCAACTCATCTAAATTCCGAATATTTAAAGAAAAATCGAAATTTGCCTTTCTCGCTAAACCTGAATCCCAATTCTCCCTTTTTATGGTCTTTGGTGAATAATCAAAGAGAACATCAAAAAGTGGGTGCCTTGATGGGTCCGGGTGTATACCCATTTTTTCCACTAGTGCTTCCATAGAATATTCTTTGTTTTTTTGGGCATTGATGACCTGACTCTTAACCTCTTCCAAATATTGTCTAAAAATTTTATGCTCTTCCGGTTTGCCCCGTAAAGCAAGAATATTAACTAACATGCCTGGGGTTGTTTCTACATCCGGGTGAACCTGTTCGGCAAATGGTACACCTACTACCACATCTTCTTTGCCGGCATACTTTGCCAATAAAACCATGTAGCCTGCCAGCATTACGGTAAATAGTGCAGTTCTGTTCTCGTCGGCAAACTTATTTAATGCACCTGTGAGTTCCCTTTCAATTGTGCCAGTAACGCTTGCTCCTACCTGACTCCTAACCGAGGGTCGTGAAAAGTCCGTAGTCATTTCAAGCGCCGGCACACCATCCGCAAAAACCTCAAGCCAGTATTTTTCGTGTTCAGCCAGGGCATTATCTGATGATCTAGCCTGTTGACAACCCGAAAAGTTTTGATCTCCGATTCCAACAGAGGGCAAAGCTGTTTCCTCTTTTAAGTGTGGTTGTAATATATTTTCCTGCCAATCAGTTTTGATAAATTCCAATAGTTGTTTGGATCGTTCGGTATACAGGTTAATGCCAGCAAAGTTAGGTATATGGGTCACCTTTTGCATCAGCATTCCATCATCATCAAACCAAAGTGGCAATGCGCCGCCCAGAAAGTAACCGCATTTGCGCAGAATATCCACCACAGAACCAGTCGCAGGCGTAGTTAATGGAAAAAATACTTGTATAACCACTGCTTTGCCGGCCAGAGCTTTTTGTTCAAGGCGGTCTAAAACGTCAGCAAAATCGCCCCCCAACTCCTGAAAGGTCAGCCTTGCCACTCCTGCTTCGGCAAATAAGTTTATCTCCCCTTTGGTTTTTAACTCTATATCCAAGGGGGCATCGCCCGGGAGAAGTATATGACCGGAGTCTGCTCCTTCATAAATAAACTTCAGTACCTCTTCATACACTGGCGGGACATAAATGGTTTGCTTCCTTTTTTGAAAAATGCGGAATAATACCAGGGTGGCAATCCTTCCACTGTCTTGCTGATTTTTTTCAAAGGCCTGTGCAAAAGATTCTCCTGGCATCAAATCGACCTCTAGAGCAGTTTCATAAAAACCCTGCTCAATGCTCATTATTTGGGTTAAAATGTGGTTGCATACTGCTTCGCCCCAAACACTTTCAATACCGTAGATCTGAGGCACTTTTTGGGTGGCGTATTCCGCCAGTTCAAAAGCCATGTTGCTGGTTCTATAGTCATGTCTAACTATCATCTGACCGGATTCATATAAATTTTTATTCGGCGGTGAGGAACGATACAAGGCAAAGTGGCCCACAATTTCCCCACTGACCGTACGGGCCACAACCCGATAAGTCTCTTCCAAGCTCTGCTTGATCATGACATCCGGGTTATAAACCTCTTGTATCGGGTAATTGTCACCGTAAACTGCCCTGTATAGTTCCACTATACCAGGTGCATCCCCGGGACGGAATAAACCAATCTCCCAATTGTCTTTGACCTGGTGAGCATTTGTGCCGTCCATTTACCAATTCTCCTTTTTGTATGAAATATTGAGGTCTTCCTGCCTTACTGGACAACCGAGTGTGTTTTGTCAATTGCAGCTATGGCACCATCAAGATCACTATTGAAATAGTGCGGGGACATCGTTCCTGGTAAGTATTTATAATCATAATCTTCCACAAACAGTGTATATATCCTTTTTTGTGTCAAAAATAGGCAGGATTTTTATGACAAGGGGACGGGGTTGTTGACAACATTACTAATTCAGGGTAATCTGGGATTAGAGGTGTATTAATTTGACAAGACAAGCAAGAAAGAAAAGTGCCAGCGGGATATATCACATAATGATGCGGGGCATAAATCGGCAGACCATATTTGAAGACCAGGATGATTATACTAAATTTCTTCAAACCCTGAAGCAGTATAAAGAAATAAGCGGATATCAAATCTATGCCTACTGCTTGATGGGAAATCATGTTCATCTACTATTGAAAGTGGGTGAAGAACCGCTTGAACAAGTGATGCGCCGGATATGTGGAAGCTATGTTTATTGGTATAACTGGAAATACCAGAGGATAGGAAACTTGTTTCAAGATCGATTCAAAAGTGAAACAATCGAAAATGATAGCTACTTTTTGACTGCTCTGAGATATATTCATCAAAACCCTCTAAAAGCGGGGTTAGTAAAAAACATTAAAGATTATCAGTGGAGTAGTATCAGTGAATATATAAATAGATCGGAGCTTATAGATAACAATTTTGCCTTGAAAATGTTTGATGCAGACAGAGAAAAGGCTGTCCAAAGCTTTATTCAATTCTGCAAGACTGTAAGCGATGATCAATGTCTGGAAATGGAGGACAAACGTCTGTTGTCGGATCCAGAAGCCAAAGATTTAATAAAGAAAGTGTGTCAAGTTAAAAATGCATTAGATTTGCAAAAGCTGGACAAAGCAATGAGAAATGAATATTTAAAACAACTCAAAGAGGAACATCATCTATCAATCAGACAGATCGAGAGATTGACTGGTATTAATAGGGGCGTGATTTTCAATGCCTAAATGTTGTCAACAACCCCGTCCCCCTGTCACCTCGTATTTATTGGGAGGGTATCATAACATGAAATTCACAAAATGCAAAGTTCTCGCTTGGCTGGTAATGATAACGTTTATCATTTCAGTCAGCCCCGCTATGGTTGGGGCGGAGGATACACCTGTTTATCTTACCCGGGGACAGGTTGCCAAGACGGTTTTAAATGCTGCTGATGACTATAATCCCGGAATTTCAGAAAAGGATATCATGCAGGGCTTTGGGGATGGCTATCTTCGTAAAGAAAAACTGGCCACTAAAGCACAAGCTCTGAGTATGATCAGCCGTGCTTTTGGGAAACTCCCGTCGCCTCAGGGCAATAGTCTAAGAATGAGTGTCTTTGACCAATATTATAATGATGTATCCGTATGGGCTGGGGAAGCCATTGATAAGCTGCAAAAGGCCGGCATATTGTATAGCTCAGTAGGGGGGGAACTGGGAGCCAATGAAAATATAAGCGCAGTTGAACTTGATAATATTATAAAAAGAATTTGGGCTTTGGAAGGAAGCAATTTAAAAGATGATTTTTATGCAACTGTAAATAAAGAATGGCTGGATAGTTCAACAATTCCTGCAGGAGAAGCCGGTAACGGAACCCTTGCTATTATGGGACAGGAAAGGGATCAACGAATTTCTGATATTTTAGATACCCTGGTGCAGGGAGAATGGACACCAGGAAGCAAAGAGCAGAAGCTGGCTGACTTTTATCAAAGTGTTCTTGATATGGATAACCGAAATAAACAGGGGATAGAACCGGTCAAGAAATATCTGCAAGCTTATGAAGACGCAAAGAGCCTGGAACAATTGATTCAGACTGACATCAATATAAACCGGGCAACAGGTTATTGGCAATTCCTAAATTATTGTGTTTATGCAGATCCCAAGGACAGCTCTAAAAACATCATGTATCACCAGGCACTGACACCTACCTGGGAGAAGGATATGTATACATCTTCGGACAAACAGAAGGCCTGTATCAAGTTTATTGCCGGACTGCTGACATTATCCGGAGAAAACGAAGCAATCGCCCAGACCGAAGCTGAAAAAATATTTACCCTGGAAAAAGAACTGTCTGCGAATAGTCTGGACCCAGAGGAGTATTATGATAGCGAAAAGACCTATAATATTTATACCATGGATCAATTGGACTCTCTTTATTCCAACGTTGATATAAAGAAAACCATCACCGGCGCAGGGTATAGTTTACCTGATAAGGTTTTAGTAATGGATAAAGGTTTGCTGTTAAAATCGGCTCAGTATTTTAACCCAGAGCAATTAAAACTATTAAAAAGCTATGCCAAATATAAGTTCATTTATGCTGCCGGTCCCACTCTTGCAAATGATTTTACCAAGGCTGTTCAGGATTTTGAGGCTGAGGTCTATGGCTCGGAAGGAATTAGAACTAATAAGCAGATGGCGGCCATCGCTGTCCAGAATTATTTGCCGGCCTACTTAGGAGGAATTTATGTAGAAAAATATTTTTCTGAACAAGCGAAACGGGATGTAAAAACGATGGTCGCCAACTTTATTGCGGTATATAAACAGAAAATCAACAACTTGGACTGGATGAGTAAGGAAACCAAACAAAGGGCTCTAAAAAAACTGGATACGATGAATGTCAAAATCGGCTATCCGGATAAATGGCCTGCAATACTGGATAACATAACTGTCAAGTCCTATACGAAGGAAGGCAGCTATTTCGATAATGTCTGCCAAGTCAACCTTGCTAATATGAAGGACAATATAGCCCAGCAAGGCCAACCGGTAGATAAGAGTACCTGGGAAATGAACGTCTATGAAGTGAATGCCTATTACAATCCTCAAAACAATGAAATCGTATTTGCCGCCGGAATGCTACAGGATCCATTTTATAGCTATAATGCTTCACCAGCCGCAAATTTAGGCGGAATCGGGGTTGCCATTGCTCATGAAATCAGTCATGCTTTTGACACCAACGGATCAAAATATGATGAAAAAGGTAATTTAAGCAACTGGTGGACAGAAGAAGATTATCGGCAGTTTATGGAAAAAGCCGGACGGGTGGAAAAGTTTTATGATGGTTTGGAGATTGCGGCGGGAATTGAAAACGATGGGGAGTTGACCCTTTTTGAGAATGTCGCCGACCTCGGAGGTATTTCATGTGCCTTGCAAGTATTGTCAGAATCCATAAATCCTGATTATCAAGCCTTTTTTAAATCTTATGCCGTCATTTGGGCCCAAACCTACAGTCGGGAAAAGGCTGAAAACTTAAGCAAAAATGATGTGCATAGCAATAGAAAAATCAGGACTAATCGAAATATAGTAAATTTCGAGGAATTTTACAAGGCCTTTGACATCACCCCAAAGGATGGCATGTATGTTCCTCCAGCGGAAAGGGTAGGTATTTGGTAGGGGACGAATGTTAAATTAGATTTTTGCGCAGTATCTCTCAAATAATTTGGTTGTTTAAGAAAGGTGGTTCAGGAATGCTTTATGAACAAATCTTGCATAGTGCTTATATCTACGAGCATATTGTTGAAAGTATGCATGATGGTGTTATTACCATCGATAATTCAGGAACAATGACCACGGTCAATCCATCTGCGGCCAAAATCCTGGAAATCAATAAAGACGATATATTGAACAAAAAATACGCTGAGATTTTTATTCAATATCCTGAAAACGATGATTTTAACCAGACGGTTCTGGATGCAGTTTATAAATCTTTCATGAGCCACCACAAAATTTGCAACTACTACACCGGCAAAAAAACGAAACACCTTTTTCTTACAACGTCATTTTTGAAAATTAACAATGGTAATGAAAGCAGAACCGTAGGAGTAAATATTGTTTTTAGCGATATTACCGAGCTACAGGTACTCCGTAATGCGGATGTAGCCAGGAGAATAAAGTTTAGTGGTATCCTTAAAGTATAGTCATAAAACTTGCTTAACTGGTATGCATTAATATTGCGTCCGCAAAATAGTCCTCATCAGCAAACAAAGGCCCAATTTTATATCGATTCCGGCAAGCTCGGATTACCCATACAAAATTAGCCCAATCAATCTATTCCCCCTTAACTTTAAACAATAATATGTTTTTGCCATTTTCATATTTATATTGGCTGCTTTCGCAACGGCTTTGAATAAGCTTTAGCCCGATATCATCGTCTCGTACACCTTCTTCAAGTGGATTAACAGGCACTCCCGTAGCTTCAAATAATAATTCCAAATGACCGGTTTTTTCCGAATAAGCGAGACTAAGAGAAATATCGGTAAAATCCGCTTGCAGAAGTAAGGTTTCCTCCACCAGGAGCAGTACATTGCCACAAACTCTTTTGGACAAGAGATGTTTTTCGCAAAAACCTTCTATTTCAGCGTTCATGGCATAGAGGTCATAATTGGGGCTGTTAATATGATAATGAAAACTGCGTACCCTGTTTATGAAAGCTTTGGTTTTTTCTTTTTGCGGGTTTTCAAATATCTGCTCCGGTGTGCCCTCTTCATAGATTATTCCTTCGTCCATATAAAACACCCGGGTGGATATGTTGCGGGCAAATTCCATTTCGTGGGTAACAACCAGCATAGTCATACCACCTTTGGCCAGACGGCGAATAACCGCCAACACTTCACTTACCATGGTGGGGTCGAG
>JAQUUV010000187.1 GCA_028693695.1 Syntrophomonas sp. | reverse complement strand
CACAGTCAATTCCTCCTATTATCAAACTTATTCAAACCTAAGGGCATCAATAGGATTTAAGTTAGCCGCTTTCCGTGCCGGATAGTACCCGAAAAACAAGCCTATCATAACCGCAAAGCCCATAGATACCGCTACTAACCAAGCTTCCACCTTCATCGTTAAACCGGCAAACATACTAAGTAATTCTGAAGTTCCCCATCCCATCAAAACCCCTATTATTCCACCGATAAAACATAACAACAAGGCCTCTATTATAAATTGAGTGAGAATTGCCCGAGTAGTAGCCCCTATGGCCATACGAATGCCTATTTCTCTAGTTCTCTCGGTTACGGATACCAGCATGATATTCATAATGCCAATACCTCCAACTAGCAAGGATACACCTGCAATACCTCCCAGCAGGAAGGTTAACATCTTAGTAGTGTCCTCAAGGGTTGCTAATATCTCGGCCATGTCTCGAACATAAAAGTCATCGTCTGCCGTGGCAGCCAGGCGATGACGCTGACGCAGCAAGGTGCTAATGTATTCTTTTAACGATGTCAGTCCTTCCTCACTGGTGCCCTGTACATTAATTGTTTTCACAGTAGTTGACCCCAAAAGCCTCTGTTGAGCGGTGCTTAAGGGTATATAGATGATATCATCGGGGTCATCGCGGCCACTGCTTCCTTTGGTGCTAAGCACCCCAACTACATTAAAGCTCAGCCCGTTAATTTTTATAACCTGTCCCAGAGGGCTGCTTCCATCGGCAAATAGGTTGGTGACTACGGTGCTGCCCAGAACTGCAACCCGATTAACACTATCAACGTCGCTGGCAGTAAAAAATGTTCCTTGCACTGTATCCCAGCTCTTTATCGTCATTAACTCTGGCGCAGTACCATCTACCGTCGTTGTCCAAGTACTGCTGCCTATAGCAATGGTCGCACTGTTTATGCTGGATTCCGCAGCCACATATTTGACTAGAGGTAAATTTTTTATGGCTTCAACATCGCCGTTAGTCAACTTGGATGTGCTTATACCTCTTATTGGTCCGCTGCTGCCTCCGGCTGAAACAGTCAAGAGGTTAGACCCCATGCTGGAAATTCTCGAGGTAATGCCAGAAGCAGTTCCCTGGCTCAGTGCTACCATCGCGATAACTGCACCAACACCTATAATAACTCCCAGCATGGTTAGGAAAGAGCGCATTTTATTGGCTATCAGGCTTTGCCAAGCCATTTTTAGGCTTGATAGTAAATCCATATTTGATACCGCCTTATAATTTATTATCCAGCCTGCACCTGGGCCAGAAGAGGATCAGCAACCATCTCATCTTTAACAATTAGTCCATCGTTCAAGCGCACTATACGCTGGCAAGCAAGCCCAATGTCAGCTTCATGGGTGACAATAACGATTGTCAACCCATGCTCGCGGTTCAGCCGCTGCAGCAACGACATAATCTCCACAGTGGTTTTGCTGTCCAAAGCCCCAGTAGGTTCATCAGCCAAAACCATTCCTGGTTCATTTACCAATGCTCTGGCAATAGCTACCCGCTGCTGCTGCCCGCCGGATAACTGCCTGGGCAGATGATGCTCACGTCCTTCCAGTCCCACCAGTTTCAACATTTCCCGCCCCCGTTTTTCTCTCTGTTTACGGGAAGACATCCCAGCGTAAATCAAAGGCAGGCATACATTGTCCATCGCGGTCGCTCTTCCTATAAGATTAAAGTTTTGAAAAACGAAGCCGATGACTATACTGCGAAAATTAGCTAACTGGTCTCGGTCTAATGCCATAACATCCTCACCAGCAAAAATGTAACTTCCATCATCTGGCTTATCTAAACAACCTAAGAGATTCATCAAAGTAGACTTGCCTGATCCGGAAGGGCCCATAATAGCTAGCATTTCCCCGCTGTTAATACTTAGTGAAATTGATCGCAGGGCATAAACTGGCTCACCTGCTCCAAAATAGGTTTTACTAATGTCCTCTAAGGTAATGAGATTATTTTCAGTCATATACTATCACTCCTCGCTATCATGCACATCTACATTCCTGGAGGAGGCCCGCCCATACCCCCGCCGCCCTGATTCGTAGTTGATTTAGTAGTAGATTTGGTAGTTGTCGTTGATTTAGTTGAGCTTGATCCTGTTGCGGCACTAGTGCTGGATCCGACGATAACTTTATCGCCTAAGCTAAGTCCGCTGATAAGTTCATAATTAGAGCCATCACTTAAGCCAAGCACTATATTTTTTACAGTAGGTTGGTTATTCTCCAAAACCACTACCACGCCAGCTGTTCCCTGTGTAGGAGCAGCAGCAGTCGGTACACTTGATGGATTACTTTTTACGTAAGACTCCGCATAACTTACCGCCATCATCGACACCGTCAATACATCACTTTTCCGCGCTACGATAATATTGGCCGAAACCGACATACCGGATAAGAGTTGATGATCTGGATCCTCACAGGAAATTAGTACCGGGTAATACTGAACCGAGCTAACCGTAGAGGCTTCCGGAGTTATTCTAAGCACTTTTCCCTTAAAAGTCTTAGTAGCATAGGCGCTAGGAATAAATTCCACATCCTGGCCAATCTTTATCCTGCCAATGTCCGCCTCATTTATAAGTGCGCTCAGCTGTAAGTCTTCGCTCATAACTGTAAGTAAAGTACTAGTGCTGCTATTTATTCCGTTAATCGAGCCTACCTGCCCATTTACCACACCTATGATACCATCAAAGGGTGCCACCATAGTGGCTCCTGTCAGATCAGCCTGAGCCTCAACCACCTTGGCCTGATCATTGACCAGCTTGGATTTGACTGTCGCAACATCCCATTCGCTCTTAGTAAAAGTATTTTGGGCTGTATCCAAATCAGTTTGAGACACTGCTCCTGCGGCAAAAAGTTGTTGTTGGCGTTCCAGTGTTTTGCGATTTGTTTCGTTAGTAAGAACCGCCGTTTTCACACTAATTTCATCCTGATCTACAGAACTTTGGGCCTGCTGCAATGTAGATTGTAAGCTGGCTGGATCTTGTTCTGCTAAAATCTGACCTTTAGTAACCTTGTCACCTGATACGACATTAATTGCAGTTATGGTGTCGTCGTTTTTAAAACCCATTTCTGATGTTTTTATAGCGCTCAAAGTACCAGTTGCCTCAATGGAATCGGTTATGGTTGCCTTGCCAACAGTCGCCGTAGGATATGTTGAGGTTTTGCTGCTAGTTCCTAACCATTTATATGAACCGTAGCCTGATGCCGCAAGAACCAGCAGAATTCCTACCAGCCAAACAACCTTATTTTTTTTGGACATTCCCTGAATACGTTTTTTTAGAAGCACTTCCTTGACTTTAGTAACGTCATATTTCACCTGGCTTGACTGTATTGGGACGTCATCTGTCTCTGTTGCGGTATTTAGCAATTCCGACATAAACATTCATCACTCCAAAAATAAGATTCCCTTTAAGGGTTTAATTCCTTGCTTGCCCTCTCCCAATTGTCCTGTTGGCTATATTATCCAAGTTATAACTGAACCCGCACTGAATGAAAGCTGAAAATTCATGGAATATGAGTAAAAAAAGTATATGAGCCCTTGACATCAACCCATATTAGCCATAACATAATAGTGTACTATTTTATTAGTGCACTAGCGCAAGGGTGGTGATAAAGTGGAATTCAGTAATTCGGAACCCATATATCAACAAATCATAGATATCTTTAAAAAACAACTAATACGAGGCGAGTTGCATACCGGGGACAAAATCCCTTCTCAGCGTGAATTTGCTGAGAAGGTGCGGGTAAATCCCAATACAGTGCAGCGAGCTTACCGGGAGATGGAAAGTATGCAAATGGTAGAGACAATCAGGGGGCAAGGTACATTTATCAGGGCCAGCGAGGAAATGCAGACCATGATAAAAAAGGAGATGGCGGCCAACATACTTCAGTACTTTGTTCAGGAAATGAGGTCACTGGGATATAAAAATACCGAAATGCTCAATATACTGACCCATGAATTTGAGCAGGACGGAAAGGAGGATAATAATGATAGAGTTTAAGAACGTAAGTAAAAGTTTTGGAACAGTAAAGGCATTAGACCAGATTAATCTGATGATTCCTCAAGGCAAGATTGTGGGCTTGTTCGGACCCAATGGGGCTGGTAAATCCACCAGCCTGAAATTGATAGCTGGATTGAATCATCCTGACAGCGGTGAAGTTATGATAGATGGACAGATTCCCCGCCTCAAACGAGATAAGATAGCCTATCTGCCAGAAATTGATTATCTTTATTCCTGGTGGACGATCAAGGAGGCAGCTGCTTTTACCCGGGCTTTTTATGCGGACTGGGAAGAGAGTAAGTACAGTGAGATGCTTCAATTCTTAAACCTGAATGAAGAAATGAAAATTGGTAAGATTTCCAAAGGGCAGCGAGCCAAAGCAAAACTGCTTCTGAACGTTTCCAGGCGGGCACCTTATCTTCTGATGGATGAACCTTTATCCGGAATTGATATTCTAACCCGGGAAGAAATCATTAATACCTTGATTCGCGACTACCGGGAAGATGAACAGAC